>JAHJDQ010000211.1 GCA_018812355.1 Nanobdellota archaeon
GAAATCATAAGTGCCGGTTCCCGTATCACCCGTATTGGCCAGGAATGCATCATCAACATTTAAAGTGTCACCGGCCAGACTGATATTCGTACCCGCAACCAGATTTGTATAATCGGAAACGTCTATATCCGTACCGTTCCATGTACCCAGAGTCACAACTCCGGTCTCATCCACCAGATAGCTGGTGTTTTCCACCCAGGCTGATGTACCCGCATCCCAATGCATAATCGCATCATCAGTTGTACCGTCAGCAGGAACATCACCCAGATAAGCTACAGTTCCGGAAGCATCCTGGAAAGTAATGGTGTTATCCGCCGTAGGATCAGTGAATGCGAAAGTAGATTCAAAGGCATCAGCTGTTCCTCCTTCAAATACGAATGGGGAACCGCCTGAATATGTGGCGCCTGAATAATCGTGAATACCTGTCCAGGTGAAGTTGGCAGTCTGATCAAGTCCGATATCACCTGTAGCAGATAATGTCACCGGACTTGTGGCAGAAACTGCCACTGTTCCGGAGGCATCCGGAAAGGCTATGTTTCTGGCGGCTGTTGGATCATTGATTCCAAAAGTTGTTTCAAATCCATCGGCAGTAGCCCCTTCGAAAACGAGAGGGGAGCCGCCTAATACAGTCGCTCCGATTGTCAGAGTGTCGGTAAGTGCGTTACCGAGTGTTGTATTGCCGTTGGCGTCGAATTGATTTTCAAAAGTTACATTTCCTGAGTCGTCAAAAGTGGCAAAGGGTGTGCCCGCATCCTGAAAGATAAAATCTCCCGTATTTTGCAGATCTACGAGAACATTTCCTGTAGTCTGGCTTTCAAATTCCAGGCCTGCGATGTTATTTACCGTCATTATTTTATCCGTATCAAGACGATAGACTTCATCCAGATAATCCTGGCTGAACAATAGACGAGCATGTGCAGGTGTAGCTGCACACAGCAGGATTGCTATTGTGAATAGGATTCTGAAATATTTTCCTATTCTTATATGTTGGTTTTTGTTTTTATCCATTGTAAGGATGCGATAAGTTTTATCTAATTGATATTAATTTGTGTAATTCCATACGAGTTGTCCGATATCGGCGTAATCGCCGGCACCGGAATTGTCGTAAAGTTTCATTTGTACTTCAACGATATCGCCGGCATTGAGGGCTGTGCCGCCAGTGCAACCGGTGTTTATGCTGGCCGCGGCAATTGTGCCGGTAGCCCATGTGCCTGCCGTGCCATTAGTTAAGTCATTGGCGCATTCTGTGGTATCGGTAAGGTTGTATAGCCGTACTTCCACGTCGTTATCCGCTTCTACGGCTGATCCTGTCCGGTAACGGAAGGTAAAGTCGCCGGTCGCGCTGAAGTCTGTTGGTAGCGGAAACTGGAAACGGATGTCGATATCCTGAGTAACTACCTGATCAGAAACCCAGTTGTAGTATCCGGTTTCTTCTGTGGCGTCATAAAAGCTTTCCAGCGTACCGCGGTTGTTGGTGCCATCCGGATATATGGTCGCGTCAGGGTATTCAGGATAAAAGGTCATATCTTCCACGTTTGGTGCGCCGGAACCGACAGAAGCGTAAAGCTCCTGTAAAGCGTTTTCCACATCTGTTACGGCAGTGTATCCGCCGGCATCTTCAATACTTACCAGGCTTGCGCCCTCTCCTGTCGCTACACTTCCCAGGTCACCCCATTTCAGATCGAGTTTGTTAAGTGCGGTATATACCGGGTCGTCATCGGCCAGCACGTTGTTTTCCGTGAAGTTAAAGGTAGCTGACGTAGCGGCTCCGAATAAAGCCTCAATTTCATTTAAAGCGGTTTCAACGTCCGCACCCGTAAACCAGGCACTCGCGTCTTCAATGCCAACAATGGTGGCACCATCGCCGGCGGCTGTTGATCCAATCTCGTCCAGCGCTCCGTCAATAGTCGTAGAGGTATACTTGTTAAAGGTATCTGTAATAAAAGATACAGACGCGTCAAGCAAACCTACCGCGTTGGTAATTGTGTTATTGCCTGAGCCGGCTGTGATTGTTCCTTCAACATCTATGTTTCCGCTCGCATCCACCGTCCAGTCGTTGCTTGTTACAAGAAAGTCAGCTGTGCCGGTATCAATCGTAAAATCCGCGTTGGTGGTTGTCAGCGTGCTATCGCCGTCATAATTGTAGACTGCCTCAAAATCCTGCGGGCCAGCGGCCGTCCAGGTATTTAACGCAGTACACAAGTACAGCAAATTGTCTGTAATATTGTAAAAAACGTCACCCTCGGTACAGGTAGCCGGGTTAGCCGCTCCCTGATGCAGGGCAAGGCGGGTAGCGCCGGCAAAGTCAATAATGCCCGTAGAAGTAAATCCGGTAAATCCGGAACCTATACCTGCCGCACTTATATCCCAGCTGGTGGAATCGACCTGAACTGTTGCAGTTCCGTTGCCCAGCGTTGTGATTCCGGTGCTGCTTAAGCCGCCTGTACTGGTATCTCCCGTGGTTGTAATGTTGTCATCACTGAATAAGAAATCACCGCCTGGAGCCGCAAACGTTATGTCCTGCGTTGTAGGATCGTAGGTTATTGTAGCATCTGTGCCGTCATTTCCGAACTGCAATTCAATGGTATCCGTTCCCGCGTTATTGTTGGAATCCATAATGATTCCTTCTGACTGAATATTGAATGCCGCGTCATCTTCAAAAACAATTCTGGCATTAGCCTGTCCCGCGAAGACGGGAATTAACAGAATAACGGCCGCTAAGGTGCCTGTAAGACGCGTATGATGACTGACATTTTTACGTTGCGTGTTCATATTATGTATATATATGTATATATAGGTAGGTAATTTGTTATTGTTTATTTTCCGTTGTATTCAAAAGTGACATCCGATACGCGGGCGTATTTGCCGGTTAGGGCGGACGGTCTGATTCGCAGTGTAACTGTATCTCCGGCCGTGAAGGTTGGAGCGCCGCCGAAAGTAATGGCGGCAGTCGCCCATGCGGCACTTACCAGGTTCGCTCCTCCCACAAGAGGCACAGCCGTTCCAGTTGTATCATAGAGTTCCACATCAACTTTATTGTTGGCCACCACGCCATCTGATGTCTGGTAAACCACACTTAAAGGTGTGGCAGTGAAACTCGCGAAATCAAGCGGCAGAGTAAATTCGACCACTACATCAATATCCTGCAGTGTGACCTGACTGGTTGTAAGTTCATAGTAGTTGTACTTAGCAGTACCTCCTCCGTCCACAAAGCCTGTAACCAGAGTGCATCTGTTATTTGTACCGTCCGGTTCAGCCGTGGCATCCGCGAATTCCGGATTAAAGGTCATCCTTTTTACCCGACTCTCAATATCGCTCCATGGAACAGTTCCCGCAATGATCTTATTGAAGGCGCCTGCGTCATTACTGATTTCCCACCGGTTTGTGGTGGCGTTGTAACGTAACGTGCCGTCATTATCCGCGCCCTGATTGGCCACTATATCCACGTCCGCGCCGACACCAACATTATCGGTATCCATTGTAAGAATATTGCCGTTCTGGCTAATATCTCCATTCACAAGAAGGTCGTTACTGAATTCAAACCAGTCGCTTGTTACGTCAAATCTCAAAAATTGGGCCAAAGTGGTTCCGAAAGTCAAATCAATGGTACCTCCCGCTCCTACTGTGTCATCCACGTCCATAGTCCATGAGTCCGCGTTGGTTCCTCCGGGAATATAAGCAATATCCCATACATTTCCGATGCCCAGCACAGCCAGGTCTCCAGCGACCGTACCGATTTCGGCATTGTCAATAAAGTCAGCATTGTTTGTGTAAGGTACGGAACCAATGGTCTGGCGGTCGTCCGTATCCACGCCGTTATCGCCGGTTGGATCCAGTAGTTCGTAAGTTGTATCAGCAGCCCCAGAAACTTTTATTTCCACCATTAAATGTTGGTGGCTGGCCAAAAGCATATTTGGCAAAGGGGTCACACTGCCCAGTTCAGCGAAGAAAGTTCCATCGGAGTTAGGCGTGAGCGTGTGTGTTTCAAACCAGCCTCCGTAGTTAGGGGCCGTTACATCAATGGCGCCGGCGCCTGTAATATCAGTTCCCACAAAATCGTCGGAAATCCAGAGTGAGAATCTGAACGTCTGAGCGGTAATAATAGGTGTGTTGGTGCTATCCAGCAGTTTGCCTTCATATACGAACACACTTGGCGTCGTTACTACGGCATAAACTGCCGTCGACTGCATGATCAGGCAAAGAGCGATGATTGCCGAAAGCAACTTTCGCATTTTGTGACCCTTTTTAATGTTTTTTCGCGTTAATTGTCCCATAATAAGAATGGTAAAAATAGCAATAAGCGGCCAGGGATTTCGATGGTCACCTGGGTGATTAATGTCAAAAATATAACGTTGATTTCTTGATATTCTACTGTCTTCGTATACCTGGACGACGTGCATTATATAGGTACCGTCTTCCGGATTTTCCGGCAGAACGATTTTGTAATTTCCGTTTTCGTCCGCTTCGGCGGTCATATAGTCAATTTTGCTGATCTCTTTGTCCTGTTCTTCTATTTTCTGCACATAGGCATGGTATTTGGTTCGGGTCTCACCGATTCCGGAGAGGCTGCCAAATTCGCCGAAGGAACCAAGAGCTATGTAATCACGGCTGATTTCTTCATTAACAAAAAGGTTGTCATGTTCCCGGTATTCTTTGTCTTCTATAATAATAGGCCATGAACGGTACAGATTCCGTTCCTTATCAAAAAGCGCAATGTCATATGATTTGTATTCAAGGAATGGAATAACCTCGAACATCAGCATACCTTCCGGCGTACTTTGTACACCCTGCCTTGTGACAACGTTCCCATTTTCATCTAAAACAACCATTTCATAAATTCCGTTGGGTTCAGTGTTCGTGGCGACAAACGGTGTCTCATCCAATATATATATAACCTGATCGGTGCCGTAATTTTCAAAGTGATAAGCGTGTTTGCTTAAAACCTGAGTGATTGTTGTTAAGGTAGGAGCTGCCGGTTTCAGCGGTTCTTCAGGTTCTGGTTCAGGCGCTGGCTCAGGGGTTGGTCCCGGAGGCGTTGGGCCCGGAGGCGTTGGGCCCGGAGGTGTTGGTCCCGGAGGGGTTGGGCCCGGAGGCGTTGGGCCCGGAGGCGTTGGGCCCGGAGGCGTTGGGCCTGGAGGTGTTGGTCCCGGAGGTGTTGGGCCAGGTCCGGGTGGGACTTCCAGGGTGCACATTGGCGTGCAGCCGTCGTTGTAATTTATGTTGCCGTCGTCACATTCTTCCCCCATTTCTTTAATTCCATTTCCGCATATGTTTTGTTCAATACGGCAGCTGACTGAACAGCCATCCCCGTTTTTTTTGTTGCCATCGTCACACTGTTCACTGGCGTCTCTAACGCCGTCGCCACAGATAGATCCGCCACCGCCACCGCAGTTGTAACAACTGGTGGTTACGATCAGACAATTTACGCATTGCAATGGACCGCAGGTATAGCCGTAGTTACCGCATGAAAGTCCGCCAAAGTTTACGCCTTCACACTGTTCGCCTGTTTCAATGACTCCGTTTCCGCAAACTGGTATCGTGGCGACTGATCCTGCTGAATAAACATTGCGGAGCCTGTAGCTGGATGACGCCCCTTCAACACTGATGTCCGAAATCGAGTCGGTAAGCGTGTAGCTGGCGCTGTTTTTCTGTTCCGCGTCGCTGTTGAACCTTGCGTAGTCAAGACGGTAGCTTGCACTTGTGCTGCCTTCGGCAAGAACCGATTGGGCAAGAGTCAGGCTCAGCAGTATCGGAATCAAAATTGATTTGAATGTGATATTTTGCACTGGATAATTTGTTTTTATTGTTGTTTTTGTTTTGGAATTATTGCTCAATATTTGAGAATAAATCTTGATATTATATCAGAAAGTTTAAGGATGGTCGAGTAAGCTGGCTTGCAAGGGGAAATGACATCTTGCATAATTAATATTTATTGGTTTAAGAGTTTTATATTGCAAGGTTTACGAAATATGGTCTGGTATCATTGACACAAATTTACATATATAGTATTTTCACCTCCATTAATTCCTTGTTTAAAGTGACCGAAAAAGATTTTGAAAACATGTCGCCGGAACGACAGAGAAATATTGAGGTTTTTCGATTAATGCAGTGGGAGCTGGACGAGCTTGTTCATTTCAGAAGTCAGCTCAGAGTCCTGCTGAACGACGAAAGTGTAGTTGGCACTTCTGAAAAACGCGCCAGAATAGAAAGGTCAATAATGGATCTTGCACAGTCACTTGTGATAACAGTTCGTATGCTTTTGACAAGTCCGATTGAAGCCGGAAAAATGAATCTGAATGAATTAGACCAAAGACATCTCCAAGAAGGTCGATTAACAGATCATGCTATTGCCAGATTAAAGATTTATTTTGATAATTTTCTTTTCCGTACAACCGGTACTGTCTAACTGATTTTTTTAACCCCTGAACCCATTTTTATCATGAGTCGCGAAGCTCGAAATAATACCAACAATGTTGTTGATTTGCAGGATTATGTTGGACTTAGGCGAATTGCAGGCGCTTTGGAAGCGCTGAAAATATATCTGAGGTTTCTTGATGAGGGTAGAAATGTTGCCGATATCAGAGAACACGTAATAGGAATACTTAGTCCTTTTTATGAGCAAGAAGAGATTGCTCAAAGAGCCATGGGGCTGACTAGTGAACAAATTGCTGATATAGAAGCCGGAGGTGAGATTCCCCGAAGGGCTGTCGAAAAATTTGTCGCCAGGCTGGAGTATATTAACGCGCACCCATCCGAATATACGCGAACGTAGCAAAATATATCGGCTAAGATTTTTCCGCTTTTTCCCGTTCCCTTTCTATTCTTATACTATCTGCCGCTGCTCTGAGGGCTTCTTCGCGCAGTTCTTCCGGAATCGTTTTTTCAGCGATTTTTTTGAGTACGCCTGAGTGCTGTTCCAATTCTTCTTTTCTCATCACTGTTTCGAAAATCATTTTATTAGTGCGTCCAGAAGGTACCTCGCCGTATACTTTTACCTTATTGCGTCCTCCGTTTTTTGCTTCATAAAGGGCTTTGTCGGCTTCCGCAATGATGGATCCTGCTAGTTTTTGTTTGTCTTTTTCGGTTCTTGGCTCGGCATCGAGGTAGCTGGTGACTCCAATAGACGCGGTACACATCTGTGCTTCGGCTTTTTCGCCATACAGTTGGCGCAAATGTGGTTTGAGTTGACTTTCAATGGCTTCTCTAAGTCGTTCCGCGGCAATTTGGGCTTCCTGTTTCTCGGTTTCCGGAAGAATAATAACCAATTCTTCTCCGCCATAACGGCATTTTACGTCGGAGGGGCGGAATGTTTCGTTAATGATCTTTCCTACCAACCTGAGCGCTTCATCGCCGGCCTGGTGACCCAGCTCGTCGTTGATTGGTTTAAATTTATCAAGATCCACAAGAATCAGGCTGAAGTTTGTGCCGTACCTTACCGCTTCATCCGCGGCCTGTAAAATCCGATCTTCAAAATAATTTCTTGTGTGCAGGCCGGTCAGTTTGTCGATGATGACTAAATTTCTGAGTTCCTCAATTTCCAGTCTCTGCCTTTCCAGCTCTCTTTCCATTGCCGCCTTTTCCCGTTCCAACCTCGTTATTTCTTCTTCCATAGTCTCCGAAACCGAGCTTCTTACACCGGTCGCAGTCTCCATTTGGGCGTCTTCCAGAATTTTCGGCAACACTGTCCTAAGCTGAGCGCTTCTCAGGGTGGGCGGACTGGGCTCTTCCTCATCTTCTAAATACCGTTCCGGCACCCTTACTGTGTCCGCCATGCTTGTTTCATCTTCGGATTGAATGCCGGAGATTGTTTTTTTTTCTTCAAATAATTCACGGGATGTTTCCGGAAGATCATTTTGAGACCATTGATGAAATTTACAAATTCGGCGCAAAATCAATATTTTAATCCTTTTATTGTACAGTATTTTGGTCAAAATGGCAATCATTTACTTGTCTTTTTTGCGCCAGTCTGTATACTAGCTCCGCAAATTTTTAAATTTTTAAGTTTTTAATTTTTCAAAGCAATGGCAGATTATAAGGAGGTTCTAAAAAAAGTACGTAACTTTGGTATTATCGCGCACATAGATGCGGGAAAAACGACTGTTACCGAACGTGTTTTGTATTACACTGGAAAGAACTATAAAATCGGCGAAGTTCATGAAGGTGAGGCGACTATGGACTGGATGGAACAGGAACAGGAACGCGGTATCACTATTACGGCGGCGGCTACCACATGTTTCTGGAAAGAGCATCAGTACAACATCATCGATACCCCCGGGCACGTGGATTTTACGGCCGAGGTGGAAAGATCCATGCGTGTTCTGGATGGCGGAGTCGTTGTTTTTGACGGTGTGGCCGGAGTCGAACCTCAGTCCGAAACTGTCTGGCGCCAGGCCGACAAATATCATGTGCCTCGCATGTGTTTTATCAACAAACTAGATCGCACGGGTGCCAGCTTTGAAAAATCGTTTCAGAGTATTTTGGACAGACTGACCAAACATGCTTCTCCTATTCAGCTTCCTATTGGCATTGAAAGCTCGTTTAAGGGGCTTGTTGATTTGGTTGAGATGAATGCCACTATTTATAAGGATGACATGGGTAAAGAAATGGAAGTTATTGCTATTCCTGAAGATTTGAAGGCTCAGGCTGAAGAATGGCGTGCAAAGTTGATCGAGAAGGTAGCTGAAGCCGATGATGAGTTTATGGAAAAGTATATAGGCGGTGAAGAATTTACAGTTGAAGAAATGAAAGCAGCTATTCGCAGGGGGGTGATTGCCAATCAGTTTGTTCCTGTTCTTACCGGTACGGCACTTAAGAATAAAGGGGTTCAGCTACTGCTCGATGCGGTCAACGACTACCTGCCTTCTCCGCTTGATATTCCGCCAATCCATGGGCATGTGCTTGATCATGAGGACCAAGTTGTGGAACGACACACGGATCCAAATGAGCCGTTGGGCGCGCTTGTTTTCAAGATTGCCACCGATCCTTTTGTGGGCCGTCTTTGTTTTGCCCGTGTGTATTCCGGCATTCTGAAATCAGGTTCTTACGTTTACAATTCTTCTCAGGGTGAAAAAGAACGCATCGGCCGTCTGGTTGAGATGCATGCCAATGATCGAAAAGAAATTCAGGAGATCTCCGCGGGCCATATCGGGGCGGTTATAGGTCTTAAATCGGTTCGTACCGGCAGTACGTTGGTAGGTGACGGGGCGCAAAAAATTATTCTTGAATCCATTACCTTCCCGGAACCTGTTATCTCGATTGCCATTGAGCCAAAAACCAAGGCCGATCAGGAGAAAATGGGTCTTGCCCTTCAAAAACTGGCCGAAGAAGATCCCACCTTCCGTGTCCGCAGTGACGAGGAAACCAATCAAACCATTATTTCAGGAATGGGTGAGCTTCATCTGGAAGTGCTCGTTGACCGCATGAGACGCGAATTCAAAGTGGAAGCCAATGTCGGTAAGCCTCAGGTGGCTTACCGTGAGACCATTCAGAAAGAAGTGGAGGAAGAAGAAAAATACGCCAAGCAAACCGGTGGCCGCGGTCAGTACGGTCACGTTTTGATCCGCATCATGCCGAATGAAGCCGGAAAGGGCTATGAATTCATAGATTCTGTCGTCGGAGGACGCATACCGAAAGAGTATATTCCAGGCGTGCAGAAAGGTATTCTGGAAGCCCTGACTCGCGGTGTGATTGCCGGATATCCGGTGGTGGACGTCAAAGTGGAACTTTACGACGGTTCTTACCACGATGTGGACTCCTCTGAAATCGCTTTTAAAATGGCGGCTTCCATCGCTTTCCAGCGCGGCGCCCGCAAAGCCAATCCGGTACTTCTGGAACCAATGATGAAGGTCGAAGTGGTGACCCCTGAAGAATTTATGGGAGACGTGATGGGTAACATTAATTCAAAACGTGGACAGATTGAAGCCATGGGCGACCGTGGCGAGGCCAAAACAGTTCTGGCCAAGGTGCCTTTGTCCGAAATGTTCGGTTATTCCACCGACTTGCGCTCCATGACCCAGGGGCGGGCCAGTTACACCATGGAATTCTCGCATTACGCCAAGGTGCCAAAGAACGTTGAAGAAAAAATCAAGACGGAGCGCGGAATGGCATAAGATTAATTACGCATTACGAATTACGAGTTAGCTTGTACAATCATAATTTTAGGTTTAGACAAGTGAAAAGTGGCCGTCTATTTGAGAAAGATGGCCCTTTTTGGTACACTTTTTGGGAAAGTATTCACAAAACAAAAAAAGATGAAAAAGAATAGCGTCAAAAAGTTCTCAAAATCTTTAATGTCCGCGTCTCTAAGGGGCCTGACCGTTTTTGCCGTGTTCGGAATGGCGCTTTACGCTTACGCGGTGAATTATCCGTCAAGTCAGCCCAATCCCGTTTCCGGAGTAGTGGGGCTGTATGTGGGGCAGACGGCTGGCACCTGGGATGGCAATATCGGCGGTTATCAGGCGGCGAATGCGGTGTGCGCAGGTGTTGAACCGGACAGTCACATATGTTCCCCTATGGAAATTGTGAATACCTACAATCACAACGCTTCATCTGTGACCGCTGAAACAGGAACGGTGTGGGTCAACTCCGGAGCTCCCGCTAATACCTCCCCCGCTGTCAACGACTGTAATGGCTGGAAGAATAATTCGCTGAGTTATTACGGTAATGTGTGGAGTTTTGGCAGTAATGATTTCGCCGGCATCCTTCCCTGCGCTTTCGCTTTGCCCATTGCCTGTTGTAAATAAACTACTTATGAAAAAAGTTCTGCAAATTTCGTCTTTATTTCTTTTCCTCCTTTTCGCGCAATCGGTTTACGCGGTAGGTGAGGTTTGTCCAAAAACCGGTCCCGCCGCGACGAGTGAGTGCTGTACAGCCCCCACCATTATTGAACAAGTGGGTGGTTGTCCCAGTGGCTATAAGTGGATTGGGGATTCGGCGTCAGGCCAATGCCAGTTACTAATAACTTGTCCCGTAACAGCGAACTCTTTAAGTTGTTCAAGCGGCGGCTGTTATACACCCCCTCCAACACCACCGGCTCTTCAATGTCCCACAGCCGGCGTTAATACCGATACCAGTCTGCCCTGCTGCAATAACACGCAAATAGCCGTCCGGGATTCCACTTCGCCAAGCGGCTGGAAGTGTCAGGATCAGTTGTCCAGTCTCTGGACTTTGAGCGTCAGTGATGTTTACCGCAGTACCGGTAAAGTTGGTATTGGGACTACAAGTCCGAATGGCTTGCTCAGCATAGGCGGAGTAGGCGGTTCTGTTGGTACAGATGGAATCGAGTGGTTTAGCGGCCCCGGAAACGCGAGCGGCTACAATGGCTGGGCTGGCAGGGCTTACGTAGGTACGCCTACCGGTAGCTGGGCGACAGCTCCGTTTATTTTTTCCGTACCGGATACTGTGGGTAATGCAATCCAGACTATGACTTTACTGAACGGTAAAGTTGGCATTGGTCTGACTGGCCCAAAAGAAATGCTTGATATCAATGTGGGCTCTGATGCGGGTATCGGACTGACATCTTCTCTTAACGATGGTCAGCTTGCCGCAAAACTGAATTATGAGCACACAGGCTCATGGGCTTCCGGAAAGCTGAATCTTGGCATTAATAAGGGGGGAGGCGCTGCGGAAGATGTTTTAACAATTCAGGGAAATGGCAATGTAGGAATCGGCACGAATGCGCCTGCCTATGCCCTGGATGTGGTTGGTACGGCCGACGCGGATGCGTATTGTATTTCGGGCGCCGACTGTATTACTGCCTGGCCGAGTGCCGTTGCGGGTGTCGGAGTGTATGTTGGGGCAACAGGCAGTACTTATAATGGTAATCGCGGCGGTTATTCATCTGCCAATGCTCTTTGTGTGGCTGCTTTCGCCGGCAGTCATCTTTGTACCGCTTCGGAAATGATCAACAGTTACAATAATCTTCCCGGCACTATTACTACTCTTGCTGAAAGCATCTGGATTAATAACGGACCTCCGGGGTATATCAGTAATGTGACAAATGATTGTGACGGATGGCAGTCGGCCAGCAGTACAATCTTCGGGTACGTCTGGAATGGTATAAAAGACGCCAGTTACGTGACACCCTGCAATATGACAAGAAAGTTCGCCTGCTGTATGTAAATCGTTAATTTTATTAAAATGAGAAAATTTCTTCGTACAATACCGCTTCTGGTCTTTCTTCTTGCGGCGGCTCCGGCTGCTTATGCGGGCCTTTCGGAAGGCTGTTATCCCGCGGTGGAATGCGGAGGCGGGCAGGACTACTACGGCACCAGCTGCCAGAAACATATTAATCAGGTGATAGGACCTATCGCCGATTCCTGCGCTACCAGCAATCCGCTCGGGGAAACATGGAACTTTAACTGCGCCAGCGGCTGTTATAAGACAAGTATTCCCGTTCCTCCGGCTTGCCCCGGTGGCGTTATGGTCAGCGGCAACTGCCTGGCCAGGCTCGATGTTCTAAAAGATAATGTTCCGGTAACCGGTGAAAAAGCTTACAAAATTTATGACGGAACGGATCTTACTGAAATTGTTCATTTGGGTACTAATGGTTGTCTTGATGGCGAGGTTGCCGTCAGTGATACCGCTTCCGCCAGCGGCTGGAAGTGCGGTGCAGGCGGCGCCTGGATAGTAAGCGGTCCGGATGTTTATCGCGCGTCGGGCAAAGTGGGTATAGGCACCGCGGCGCCGGCTGCGGCGCTTAATGTAGTGGATCCGGCTATTAATCTTGTGGCTTCTTTTGGA
>JAHJDQ010000054.1 GCA_018812355.1 Nanobdellota archaeon
AAAGATGAAATCATATCAATTGGGACATTAAATGCTTCAATCATTCATCCTAGGGAAGTATTCAAATCAGCCATAAAAGAAAGTGCAAACTCAATAATTTTAGTTCATAATCATCCATCAGGAGATTCAGACCCTTCAATGGAAGATAATGAGATCACAGAAAGACTAATGGAAGCAGGAGAACTTTTAGGTATTAAAGTTCTTGATCATGTAATAATTGGAAAAGATAATTATCATAGTTTTAAAGAGAATTCTTAACTTCTAAAATCACAAAAGCCAGAAACATCTAGGACAATCTTTCAAAAGACTTAATGATGATGGTGAAAATTGTACGTATTTAGTTCCATAAGTTTTGGACTTAATTTGCTTGAAAGTTATTAGCAAGTTCAACTTAAATCAATCAAAGAGAGTTTTTTTCGATTGCATTTTGACCAAACTAAATAAGTACTGAAAATTTATAGGTCATTGTTCTGATGATAAATCCTCTGAGATTTCCTTTAATTGTTCTAATGCGTTCTCTAAATCTTCCACTAATTCATTTGCAATAATCCCCGGTGCTGGTAAATTATCTAAATCATCTAAACTTTCATCTTTTATCCAAGAGATATCTAAATTTGTTTTATCTCGCTTTAAAATTTCATCATAAGTAAAACAACGCCATCTTCCATCAGGATTATTTTCAGAATATGTTTCCTTTCTTTCATGTCTATTTTCTACATTATAACATTTAATAAAATCCTGTAAATCCTCAAATCTAAGAGGATTTTCTTTTAATGTAAAATGTTTATTAGTTCTTAAATCATAAATCCAAATTTTTGAAGTTTGACTTTTATCAGAAGCTGCTTTTTTATCAAAGAAAAGAACATTAGCTTTCACACCTTGGGCATAAAAAATCCCTGTTGGTAATCTTATTATAGTATGTAAATCACAGGTTACCATTAATTTCTTTCTAACTGTTTCACCAGCTCCACCTTCAAACAACACATTATCTGGAAGAACTATTCCAGCTCGTCCATTTATTTTTAGAATACTTCTAACATGTTGTAGAAAATTTAATTGTTTGTTGCTTGTTTTTGCCCAAAAGTCATCTCTTAAAATGGTCAAATCTTTTGATGCTGTTGTTCCTTCTTCTGTAACTATCTTTTCAGAGGATTTCTTTCCAAATGGTGGATTAGTTAAGACCATCTCAAAAATTCCACCTGGATTTACTTTCAAAGAATCATTTGGACTTATGGGATTTTCTTCTCCATTTACACCATGAAGATATAAATTCATTACGCAAAGTCTTGCCGCCATTGGCACGATTTCATTTCCAGAAAAACATTTGTGTTTTAATTCTAATTTTTGATCTCTGTTAAGATTATAATGTTTAGAGATGTAATTATATGCTGAAAGTAAAAAACCACCAGTACCACAAGCAGGATCATGAATTTTCATTCCTGGCTCTGGTTTCATTACATCAACAATCGCATTAATTAGGGGTCTTGGTGTAAAATATTGTCCTGCTCCACCTTTAACATCGGCTGCATTTTTTTCTAACAATCCTTCGTAAGCGTCTCCCTTTACATCTGCTTCAAGACTTAACCATGTTTCTTTATCAATCAATTCAACAATTAGTTTCTTAAGTTTAGCAGGGTCTTGAATTCTATTTTGAGCCTTTTTGAAAATAACTCCAATAATCCCATCTCTTCTTCCTAATTCCATCAGAATTTTGATATAATGTACCTCTAATTCTGCTCCTTCTTTATCTAAGAGAGATTGCCAGTTATACTCTTTTGGAATATCTGAATTTTTATTATATGGTGGCTTTGTTCGTTCATCATCCATTTTTAGAAATAGAAGAAACGTTAATTGTTCTACATAATCACCATAAGAGAGACCATCATCTCTTAGGATGTCGCAATAATTCCATAATTTTTGTACTAAATGTTTTGAATCAGTCATTCTAATTGCCTCTTTTTGTCTACAGCTGCTGCTTTTCTTGCTTCTGCTTCAGCCATTCTCGCTTCTTCTTCTATTGCATCAGCTTTGCTATTAAATTTAATTGGAATTTTAATTTTATGTATTTGTTCCTGTTTTACTTTTGCTCCTACTTGAAGAACACTAATCTGAAATCCGCCACCACCTGTTTTTTCAAGAGTCGTAGATATTTCAAGATTAACTGGACCAGCAAGAGAAGCATCAGTTCCTAATCCCATTTTTATTTGGTCTTTAACATCTTTAATATATGTTGCCATCGCAGTGCCACTTGTTAGTATTGTTTTTGTCATTTTATTAACCTCTTATTTGTGATATCCTCTTCTTTACATTGGTCTAGGCAGAAATTAATAAAACCGGCTCCCAATTCCGTTAAATAATTTTGAGTTAATATTTCATAAGTTGAACCAGTACCCATTGCTCTCATCACTGGTAAATCTTTTATTGTAAATCCAACATCCATCAACTCTTTGCCAGCTACTTTTATTAATTCAAAGTTTACATTTTTAAATACATCTTGGATTATTCTTTCAGAGCCACCACTTTGTCTTTTTAATGCTTGAATATCAATTCCTGCTTTTATAAGTGCTTCTTCAGGCTTGTGATAGTAAAGAAGCAATGCAAAATGTAAATCAGAAAAGTTGATTAAGTATTTGATAAAGTATTCAATCTCAAAATCATTTTGAATATTTCCAGTAGCAATATTTACAAGAGCATTTCTAAAAGCTAATATTTTATCTTTATAACTTTCGTGTTTGATATTATCAGTAATTCTTTGAAGATAAATCTCAAATTCTTCTTTGTCAATAATTTCTTTTTGTACTATTTCTTCCAAGTTATTTAACCGTTCAAATAATATTAAGAGAAAATCAATCTGCCTTCTTTGAGAAGCAGTTGTAAAAAAGTTTTCTTCAATAAAACCTAAAACATCTGAACCAACTTGGTATTCCTTTGGAAGAATACCTATTGATTTAGTTATATTTACGAAAAGCTTGGATAAACTAAATATTACATCAGAGGTATCTTTCTTTGTAAGCCACTTCTTTATTTTGTCCTTTTCTTGTTGAATGTCTAGTGTCATTTTATTTTTTTTTATACTCTGAATAGTAAGAATCAATTATTTCTTTCTTAATATCTTCATATTCTTGTTGGGTGATGATGCCTTTTCTTACTAATATTGTTAAGATTGTGTCTAAATTAACCTTAGCATTTAGGATTTCAGTTCCAAGATCCAAGTTTCCAATCTTAATTCCCATTTTCAATACCTCTTCCAAAATAATAACCAATAATTATCAAAACTAG
>JAHJDQ010000055.1 GCA_018812355.1 Nanobdellota archaeon
CAGAAGTCAACATGCAACCATCTTTAAACAAATCAAATCTATCCCCAGTCCAATATGATTTATCGTCTGTATTTAACAATCTCTTTAAAATTTCCTCTTCAAAAAATGAATCTCCTTCAATTAAAATTACCCCCTGTTCCAAATAATGCTTTACCAACCACAAAGAATACATGTTATTAGTCGTTGCATAATGATTACTTTTGACATAATTAATTTTCATCCCACCATAATCCTGACCAATTTTCTCTTTAATCTTCTCATCTAAATAACCAGTAACTAAAACTACTTCTTTAATTCCTTGAGAAGCTAAATGATTTAATGTATTAATTAAAATTGGTGTACCATTAACCTCAACTAAACATTTAGGTACAGTATCTGTTAAAGGTTTTAATCTATGTCCTAAACCAGCAACTAAAACAATTGCTGTATCTATCAAAAAGCATCACCTACTTTTTGAGAGATACTAAAAATCTCTGATTTTTTTGTATTAATTTTATTACTTGCACAATTTATTTCACTCATTTTTTAACACCCATACTAATAAATCAATAATTAATAGTAATACAATATTAACCTAATAATTCCCTTAATCGTTCATAATCTTTATTGTAAGCAAACCGATAGTACGTACCATCTAAACCTGTTTTATTATCACAAGATTTAACATTAAAATGGTCCAAAGGCTTTTCTGATTTAACCATCACAAAATTAGCTTTGGTCGGAAATACTTGCAGGTACGGAACACTTTTAAGCAATTCCACCATCTTTCTTGTCCCCTCAATAATCTTGATCCGCGAATCTTCATATTCATGCCGATGTTCGATGATTTGATCAATTAAAAACTCAGCCACAGAATTAATATTCCAAATTGGAAACCGACTAACCATACTCTTAATCAGCTCTTCATCTTCTGAAGCAATATATCCTAATCTGATCCCACAAATCCCATAATTTTTTCCGAGACTTTTAAACAAAACAATATTCTTTCCTTTAGGCAATTCTGGAATTACTTCATCCACAAAATCAATAAAACTGACGTCAATCGCAAACCGCACCTCTGGAAACTCAGCAGCTAATAACTCAATATCTTCTCGATAATGCCCTGTAGGATTATTGGGATTACAAAAACAAACCGTATCTACTTGATTCTCTCTAATCGCTATTCTAACCTCATCTGTTGAAGCATCATAATTTATAGGAACATGGTCAGTTATTTCCCACTCATTAAAATTAGGCACCGCCACTAAACATTTTTTTGTATACTGTTGTAAAAACACCCTAATTGCTTCGCAACTACCATTAACCGCAATTAACGGTAAATCAATCCCTTCCAATTTTTTAATCTTCTCAGCAATCACTTTTTGATAAGAAGAATAATACCTAATTAAGTGTGGTAGATTCTCACTTAACTCTGCAAACATTTCCGCAGTCGGAAAATATGGATTGATCATAAAATAGAAATTATCAGCATCGTCAGCCATGTGTGTTTTCAGTTGTTCTTGCATTCTCACAAATCTAAAAATACATTATATAAACCTTATTTATTTAAGTTCTATCTTAAAGTTTGTACTAATTTGATATAGTTAGTGGGACCAGAGTGATACTTCTTCTGCGCCTCGGTCATTATCGTATTCATCACAATCCTCGGCTTACAAATCGTTCCTAGTAAAGTCTACTCACTGAAGGGCACCACTAACTTAATATGCATTTTTAATCAGCTTTTTTTCTGCAAAAGAGCTAAATAATAGTAATTCGGCAGAATCTGATCCAAAAATCCCATTAACCAGTAAGGAGTCTTCCGCCCGATGAGTAATTTCGTCCGCAGCACATTCATCATCGTTTTAGATTTAACAACTTTAAAATCAGAAAACAAGAAATTCAATTTTTCATCATCATAAGTAGAATGTTTTTCTTTTTTTCGTGTACTTCCACGAAATGTTTTATTTAAAAAATTAATAGTTGGGGAATCATAAAAATCAAAGAATAATATATACCCTCCAGGCTTAACTTTCCCACTAATCTCCACAGCAACTTTACTCAAATCAGCTAAGGGAATTGCATTAAACACATAATTACATAAAACCAAATCAAAAAATTCTTTTTCAAAAGGTAATTCATAAACATTTCCCTGGACATAATTTATTCCCGGATTCGTCTTCTTCGCTATTTTAATAAAATCCTCAGTAAAGTCTAAACCATAAACATCAGCAGAATCATGCTTTAGAGAAGCCAGTAAATTAGAAAATAAACCTAAATGACAACCAATATCAAGAATCTTTTTCCCACTAAACTCTACATTCCCATAACTCAACATCTTTAAAAATTCTTGGTAACGAACTAGATTAAAATAAATCCCATGATGACTGCGTAAAGAAAATCTATTACACCATTTTCACTGAAATCATCTGGTTGCGGGCGCCAAGATGTAGTAGTATCATATTTTTCTCGTTGATTTTCTTTAGTTACTCTCATTCTACTAAAATAAAGCTCCCAATTTATAAATTTTAACGAATAATAAACCAGTTACACAAAACTTATTAAGCATTTCTTATCAAAAATTGAACATGGTTGAATCAATCAAAGAATTGAGAAAAATATGTCAAAAAAGATCTTACTTATATGATAAAAAAAGGGAAGAAAATACCTCTAAACCAGTAGAAGAATATTTTTATGACCAATTTCTAAGATTAGTTTCAATTTATATTACTAAACTATTCCTGTATACCTCGATCACTAGTAACCAAGTTACGATAATTTCTATGATTGTCGGAATATTTGCTGGAATTGCTTTTAGCTTTTCCCATCCATTTTATTGGATTGGCGGATTTTTATTACTGCAACTATTCCATTTTCTTGATGCTGTCGATGGCGAGATTGCCAGATATAGAAAAGAAGCCTCACCCATTGGAAAATATTTTGATTTATTAGCTCATGGAGTAGTTATTGCCGCGTTTTACATCGGAATTACATTTGGAATTTATAAAGTTGTTAACAATCAAATTATTTTTTTATTTGGTTTCATAGCTTTAACTTCTTTTTTGCTCGCTTCATTGTCAAATGCTATTAAGAGTTCATTATTATACCAGTATATTTTGTTAGAGAAAAAAACAGAATTATTAGAAAAAATCAAAACAACTTCAAAAAAAGTATATCCTTATTCCTTAAAATACGCAGTAAGAAGGATGTTGGGATTTGACGGGTTTGCTTTTATTGTTTTAATCTTCACTTTACTTGACCTAATTTTTCACCCAGGAATATTAACTATCTCCACTTATAAAATAATTATCAATTGGCGATTTTTATTTTTATTTTTATCAGCAATAATGGGCCCTTTTGTTTTTGTTAGAAGAATGCAGACAACAGCTAAACTGAAGAATAAGATTTAGTGATTAATTACTTCTCTGCTTCTAAAATCTTTTTTATCTCTTTCTTCAATTTCGGCAAATCGTCTTTAACAACATTCCATGCTTTATTCAAATCAACGCCGAAGTAATGATGAATTAATTTATCTCTCATTCCAGCAATGTCATTCCAAGGAACTGAATGATATTTCTTCCTAAATGAAGCTGGCAGATTTTTAGTTGCTTCTCCAATAATTTCTATTTTTCTAAAGATAGCATCCTGCATCATCCCATTTTTAAGAAATTTATCTTTCGTTTTATTTTTGGTATAATTTTCTACATCCTCTATAAAATCTCTAATATGCTTAATAAAAATTAAGGGGTCTTTTTTCAAATTATTCTTACCTCTTCTCTCAAAATCTGTTCTTTAAGGTAAGGACTAATAGCTTGATATGTTAACAAATCAACTTTTTTTCCTAAAACTTCCTTTAGCTCCCTCTCCAACCTGACCACGTCCAATAAACTTTTTCTACCTTTTAGTTTCACCAACAAATCTACATCACTTTTTTTCTTCTGTTCTCCTCTAGCATAACTGCCAAATATTCCTGCTCTCACTACGCCGTTCTTCTTTAATATTGGTATAGCCATTTTAGCAATTTGCTTCAGTTTTTGAGACTTTATCATTCCCTTAAAAGAAAATAACCAAATATTTAAAATTATCTATCATAAAGCCCGCTTATTTTAATTCAACACTCTTTTCACAATCATTTTTAAGTGTTCTAGATTTATTATTTTTAGTGTAAAAATAAGGTAAATGTAGACGATAATGGATATCCCGATGCTAATAAATATTTCTAAGATTGGATTAATTATCAAAATGTTTTGGATAAAGTAAATTAAAAAACCAAAAATCAAAGTAATTCCTAATAATTTCAGCCAATTTAACCAAGGAGATTTTAGTTTGATCTGTTTAACAAGCCAATAAGTTGATAAAAATAGAGCTAAAAGATAACTAAATGTAGTCGCGATAGCCGCACCAGTTATATTGAATAGAGGAATTAAAATAATGTTAAGAATTAAATTCACTAAACCTGATAATAAAATGATTTGGGTGACAACAAAAGGCTTTCCGATACCGCTAATGGCAGAATGATTAATTGCTGCAATAATATATCCTAAAACTCCAATTAATAAAATTCTGAAAGGGAAAACTCCTGAAACATATTCAGCTCCAAATAAGACCGTAATAAAAAAATCTGCATAAACAAAAACAGAAATAATC
The DNA here is from genome assembly GCA_018812355.1 of Nanobdellota archaeon. Classification (GTDB taxonomy): domain Archaea; phylum Nanobdellota; class Nanobdellia; order Woesearchaeales; family GW2011-AR9; genus JAHJDQ01. Next base: position 4,624 of record JAHJDQ010000055.1, read on the forward strand.
ATCGGTATCACAAACACAAAAGAATAATTATAAATTAAATTCATTCCTGCAGAAATTCTTTTTAAATCTTTTTTTTCATCCAATTCAGAAATCATTGGAAAGAGAATCATCGTAATGGCACGGGAAAAAAATAAAAAAAGCAATGCAGTAGGAAGAATAGCAGTGTATACACCAACCTCTTTAAGGGAGACTAAAGCAGTTAATAGTAAAACATCGAAATGAGAGATGACTTTCCCTCCAACGCCGGTGAAGATTACCGGAAGACCAAAGCTAAAGAGTAGTTTTGTTGTTTTCCAGAAATCTTTGATGGTATATTTTAAAATGAATAAATATTTTAATAAACCCAAACTGATAATAAATAAGGTAAAAACTAGTGCAATAATAAATCCAAAAACTGGCGCCATAATGCCTAAATCAAATTGAAATAACACTAAAGAAAATAGTAGTGCAAAACCTAATCTTAATGGTTCAGATAAAGTATACCACTTAACATCTTGAAAACCAATTAAAATACTATGAATATGGTTAACGATTAGAGAAAGAAAGATATATAGGGATAAATTAATCAAGATGAAGTAGGATATTGATGATTTAAAATAGTAAATGGAAAGGAAGCGGGCACTAAAAATGAAAAAACAAATTAACAAAGTAGAGGAGATTAGTTTAAACATAAAGGAAGAGATGATTAAAGTTTTAATTTTTGAATAATCTTTCTTTCCATAATATTCAGCAATATATTTTGTTAGAGCAGAATTAAGGCCGATCTCTCTAAAAATTAACAGAAACATCATAAATGTGAAAATAGCCCAGAAAAGACCATAATCAGAAAGACTAAGATTCCTGGCTAAAAAAATACGAAAAAGGTAAGCCAGAAAGGAAGCTAAACCAACCATAATAGAAACATAACCTGCTCCCTTGATCGCTTTTTTAGTATAATTAATCATCTTAATTAAATTATTTTAAAAAGAATAAAACCTTGACTTTGCTGAGCTACTTGAAACTTGTCGGGCATTGAACCAGCTTCATTCATTCTTTGATTGATTAAAGTTGTCGCATTTTCCTCACCAATCTTTTTACCATAATTTTTAAAATCTTTCGCACTAAAAATCAAATATTCATATTGATTAATTTTTAACCATTGGTGGACTTCAGTCATGTTTTTATCTAAAATCCCTTCATTGAATTCTATAAAATCTTCACACCAAACACAAGCAAACTGATCAAAACCAAACACCCTTTTTGAATCACTATAAGAATAAACTTTGGTATTAACTGGCAAGTTATCTAACATCCAACTCCAGCTATTTAATTCTTCATAAGAAGTCCACGATTTTCCCGGTGGCCACATCGCCGTGTTCACATCATACTTCTGTTGTGCCGAAGTGAAAAATACTCCCGCAATCAGGATAGTTAAAATAATTATTGCCGGAACTTTAAACTTTTTACCCAAAGCTAATAAAAACCAGGCTCCTTCAGCCGCTAACAAAGCCACGGGAATAGTTAACAACATCCACATCCTGAACGCGCCAAAACCAATCGGGAGATTAAAAGTTTCACTGTTAACAAAAAGGAATAAGAAAATAAACCAAACCACAGTAATAACTAACCAATGATTTTTTTCTTTTGGCATAGATTTGAATCTAAAAATGATGTAAACTAAAGCCACGATAGTTAAAATACTAATGAAAATCCCAATCCCAATCGGATTATTAATCATGTTTTGGGATTTTGCTATAAAAAAGTCATTAAATGTATAGGCTCTAGTAGCAGTTCCTCCTTCTGCACTAAATATTTTTGTAATCGAAGTGATAATTTTAACAATTACACTTATTCCTCCGATTTGATTAAGATCAGTTGTTTTTCCTCCGCCAAGAGCAAGGCTCCACATGCCTTTCCATTTAAATCCCCACCATAAAAAAGATAATAAGTAACCCCCAACAATAGTAAAAAATTCTGTCTTCATAAATTTTTTCTGTAAAATACTTTTAGTGATAAAATAAAGAGCAAAGAGAATTCCTAATTTAATCGGCTGGAGCATATGGGTCAAACAGATTCCGCCAATAACCAAGATTCCCGGAATCATCCATCTTTTATCATATTTGATTCTTTCCAGACAATACATCGCCGGAAAGAATAAAGTAATCACTAAGCTATGGGCCCAAATGAAATGGCTGAGGTAGCAAGGAATTGCTGCAAAAACAAAAGTGGCAAATAACGCTTTTTTTCTAGAACCAATAAAAATTCTTGCAAAAAAGTAAAAGAAAATTATCCCTAACGAAATAATTAAAGCGTTAAAGAACTTCATCGTCCAGTTTAGAGAAGGAGAAGTTTGATGTAAAACCCCCATTAAAACTTCATATCCGGGAGGATAAGGATCTAAATAATAAAAGAATCTATCTGCAAAATAATCGGGAGTTTCGGCAGTTTTTTCGATAGAAACAAATTTGATGCCTTTAGCATGATCCCAAGGATCATCGTTTTCTAAATAAGGATAAGCAAAAGCTCCTTTATGGTACATGAAAAAGGTAGCTAGAAAGAGAAATAGAACAACTAAGATTATTATTGTAGATTTAGTAAGTTTAAGTTGAGGTAATTTTGTTTGTTTATTTCTGATTGAAATTATTAAAGAATAAAAGGGTATAATTAATGAAACTACTAAGTATATTTTCCAGTCAAGAGGGATATGGAAAAGATTCATTATTGTTGTTAAAACAACAAAAATTCCCAGTCCGATCCCAATCCGCATCAGGTTTCTTTCTAAAAAATTATCAGAGTTTTTTAAGAACTTCGTGGCAGTAAAACCTAATCCCCAGGTATACAAAAAAAATAGAACTATTGTGATGATGCTCATGAGAGTAACCCATTGGTTAGTAATATTTAAAGGTTATTAAAGATGACTTCCTTCTGTAACTAAAGTCTAAAGAGTGTCCTTGCCTACAAAAATAATAATTTACTAAATTCAAAATTCATTAAATTTAAAAGTAAACCCTAGTTTCATCTTAAAAATGGCCGATGTTGTCTTAGTTAATCCGATGGGGTGGAAGATGATTAATGATCAGTTCCCACCTTTTGCTTTGATGTACACCGCCATTCTCGCTGAAAAAGAATTCTCCATAAAAATAATTGATCAAAGAGTTGATAAAAATTGGAAACAAGATTTTCTTAGGGAATTGAAAAAAGACCCTTTATGTGTTGGAGTTACTTGTATCACTGGCAAACAGATTATCAATGCCCTAGAAATATCTAAACTAGCTAAAGAAAATTCAAATGCTTTAGTTGTTTGGGGAGGAATTCATGCCACCCAAATGACTCAGCAAACTCTCCAAAATGAATATATTGACGCGGTTATCCAAAGAGAAGGAGAAGTTACTTTCTACGAATTTATGAAAGCTCTGGCCAAAAATAAATCTTTTGAAGGAATTAAAGGATTGTGGTATAAGGAAAATGGAAGAATCAAAAATAATCCTCCGCGAGAATTTGTGGACTTAAATGAATTACCAGAATTTCCTTATCATCTCATTGACATTCGGAAATATATCTCAAAAGTTTCTATTAATAAAGAAAGAAGGCGCTCCCTGAACATAATTACTTCAAGAGGATGTCCACACCAGTGTACTTTTTGTCATAATAGTAACGAATTTAATCGTTGTCATTGGCGTTCTTATAATTCTGAAAATGTTCTCAAGCACATTGACAATGTTGTCCAAAAATATGGTATTCAAGATTTAATGATTATTGATGATAATTATTTTGTTAATCCAAAAAGAAGTGCAGAAATAGCCAAAGGATTGATTGATAGAAATTATGATTTGAGTTGGAATACAATAGGTGCATCCGTTCAAATGCTTAGATTAATGGATCTTGAATATTTAAAAACACTTAAACAAAGTGGATTAAAGAGAGTGTTAGTAGGTGCAGAATCAGGTTCGCCAAGAATTCTTAATGAAGTCATCAAGAAAGGGGCCACAGTAGAGCAATTATTAGAAGTAAACAAAAAACTTCATCAAGCAAATATTGCTGTTACTTACAGTTTTGTTTCTGGGTTCCCTACAGAAACTAAGCAAGACTTAAAGATGACAGTCAATCTACTTTTTAAACTTAAAAAAGATAATCCTCTTACTCAATATGGAGTAGTTAAACCCCTTATTGTTTATCCGGGCACTGAACTTTTTAGATTAGCAGTTGAAAATGGTTTCCAAGTCCCAAAAACCCTTTCTGAGTGGAGTAAAATTTCGTGGGATGATGGAGCTAATGTCATTTTACCTTGGTTAACTCAAAAAAGAAGAAAAATGCTCAATGATCTTTATTATAGTTCTCTTCTGATGAACCCTAATTACATCTATATTAATTCAAAACTATTTACCGCTTTCTCTACAATAGTTCTTCCTTTGATGAAATATCGTACTAAGCACCTTAATTACGATTTTCCAGTGTTTATCCGTTCTTTACATCGGTTCCAACAAATGTTTTTATAAAGGTATTTAAATGAAACAATTTTTTAATAAAGAAAAAAATGTTAAAATATTTATTTTTCTAATTGCAATTATATATTTTTTATCTTTAACAAGTAATCTATATTTGTATGAAGACAATGCTAATTATATTATCCTAGCTAAATCTTTGTCAACCGGTCAAGGTTACACCAGAATCCACCATCTTGACAACGTTCCCCATTTAAAATTCCCTCCAGTCTTACCCCTTCTTCTTACTCCCTTTTATCTTTTATTTGGAATGAATTTTTTAGCTTTGAAAATCGTGCCTTTAATTACGGGTATCTTTTCATTTTATTTGATCTATCTTCTTTTTAAAAGAGAGAGCACCCCAAAAATAGCCTTTATAACGATGATGTTGACAGCTTTTAACCCATTTATTTTTATTTTTTCTCATAGTATTATGACTGAAATACCTTATCTATTCTTTTCATTATTAGTATTATTAACCTTCACTAAATACAAAAAAGAAAAGAAAAAATTTGGGTTTTATTTTTTCCTTTTAACTTCTTTATTAGTTATTTCTATTTTTACTAGGCCAATGGGGATCTCTTTGCTTGTAGCAATAGGATTTTATTATTTTATTGACAGTTGCTATTCTAAAAAATTTATATGTAATATCAAAAAAATTATTTATTTAATGATCATTCCTTTTATTTTTATTATTTCATGGGTCTTTCGTGGTCTTGTCCTGGCCAAAGATTATGTTGTGGATCAACACCTTGGCATTGGAGCCTATAAATCTACTTTCTTCCTAAAAGACTTTCTTGATCCCGCCTTAGGGTCGATGAATCTTGGAGAATTTATTACTAGATTTTTTGTTAATGTTTATCAATATTCGGGAGCAATCCTGCTCAACGATTTTCAGAAAATCGGCCTTCATTCATTTTCTTTCTTTATACCACTCGTAATCTTATTAGGAACAATATTCTGGATTTTTGTAACAATTGGTTTTATTAAGAAATTTAATAAAAAATCTTTGCTGCCATTTTATATTTTAACTTATCTGTTTGTAATCCTTATTGATGCCTGGGTAACAATTAGATATCTCATTCCCATAATTCCATTCTTAATCTATTATTTTGTTTGTGGTTTACAAATATCTATTAAAAAAATATTTCCTAAACCCTTATCAAAAAAAATGTTTCTTAGTATTATAATGTTGATTACTATATTAAGCGCCCTCGGATGTGTGACAGAAATAGTTCGACAGCAGAGAGAACCTTACTATCAAAATGAATGGTATGATTTCTACCAGATGTCAGTATGGATTGAAGACAATATTCAAGAGGGAGTTTTTACTTCAAAAAAATGTGCTACTTTTTATGTCTGGACCAATAAAAAATGTTCTTACCATCCTTTAACAGCAGATCAATCGATAATGCTTAACTTCTTGAAAATTGATCGTATAGATTACATTATTGTTGATAATTTTTCATATAACACAGCTCAGAGATATCTCCAACCCATGATTGAAAAAAATAAAGAACATTTTCAATTAATCCATCAAATTGGTCAAACCAAACTTTACAAAGTGAAAAACAAAGGCAGTTAAAAATTTAAACAGTCAAAATTGTGGTTCAAGATATTTTTTTAGCTAAAATAACAAATTGAAAGCCAAATAATGTTCTCCACAACTTTGCAAAAAAATAATTTATTTGATGAAGAAAATTTAAGGGTTTTCCCTTTGCTGTTGAAGGAAAGACCAAAGGTAAAGGAATAGGTGTCGTTTCAATTCTCTTAATTTTAAGCCCTGCTTTTTTTACAAATTTCTGGAATGTTTTTAAAGTATAAAAACGGAGATGAGTCTTATCCAATATCCCTTTGTCTGCATAGTCAAATTTGCCCAGCAACAAACTTAACCTAACATAGATGTTGGCAATATTAGGTACGGAAATAATTACTTCTCCATCTCTCTTAAGAGCGGGAAGAAAACTATTTAAAACTTGAGCAGGGTTTTTTAGATGTTCAATTATATCACCAAAGACAATTAGGTCAAATGATTCTTGTTCTAATTTTGGAATTTGTAAATCTAAATTACAAACAAAAACTTGCTGGCAATAATCTTGAGCCACCTGAGCAGCTTTTTTGTCGATTTCTATCCCAATTACTTCATGTCCAAGATTCTGAAATCCTCTGGCAAGATATCCATGGGCACACCCAACATCCAATATCTTAAGATTGTTTTTTTTAACTGAACTTACTAATTTCAATATATTCGAGTGACTGCTGTAAGGATCGGTTTTATGAGAATATCTCATTGGTTGATTCATTTTGGTTGATTAATTATTGGTAACTTGTTTATTTTAATAAACACTAACATTAAAAATCATATTTTCCCATCTTCTCTTTTATCATTATCTTAAGAACATCTAAGCCATATTTAATTGGTTTAAGATGAGATTTCTCTTTAGCATATCGAGTAGGAATTGGAACTTCAGTTATCCTAAGTCTCTTTTTACCAGACATCATCACCATTTCACCATCAAAATGGAAAGTATTGCTTAATTTGTTAAAGGGAATCTTCAGGAGAGCTTTTTTTGAATACAACATATAACCAGTATGAAATTCTGAGATATTCATATTATAAAAAATATTTTCAAGTAAAGTAAGAAACCTATTGCCTAAATATTTATACAAAGGCATTCCCCCCTTAAGTGCACCTCTCCCCAATATTCTTGAACCTAAGACTACATCTGAATTACTATTGTTAAAAAAAGGCCAAATCATTTTCGGCAGTAATTCTGGTGCGTACTGCCCATCAGAATGCAACAAAACAAATACTTCTCCATTTTTATCCAAAGCAATATTAAATCCTGTTTTTTGTGCTGCTCCATACCCCCTATTCATTTCATGGTTAACTAATTCAATATGATTATATTCCTTCATTAATCTTTTAATTTCATCCTCTGTTCTGTCAATAGATCCATCATTTACAATGATTATTTTGTGCAAAGAGGGTATCATCTTTTTTGGTATTCTAGAAATAGTATCCTTCAATGTTTTTTCGGCATTATAGGCCGGCATAACTACAATAATCTTTTTTTGTTTAATAACAGAATAAACTGGGTGTTCATCTAAACATTTAAATTTCATCTAATCCTCACTTCCTGATCTTATTTTAAGTTATAATAATTCAGTCTTAAAACAATTTATCCTTCCATGTTTTCGGTGTCTTCTCATTAATAATCTCTAAATCTATGTGATACCGAAATGGTTTGGCCCCTCTTTCTTTTATCTGATCAATCATTTCTTGTAAACCTTGTTTAAGTGTGTAGTTGGTTTGATAGCCTAACATCTTTCTGGCTTTATCAGCGGAACAGGTAGCAAGTTTAACTTCTTGTGGTCTCCCAGGCATATAAATGGGATTCAAATCGAAATTTAAAAGTTCAGCAATAGTTTTAGCTAATTGGTTGATAGTAATAACTTCTTCATCGGGACCTATGTTAATCACTTCTCCAACAACATTATCCTGAAAGGCCATTTTTTCTAGACACTGAAGGCAATCATGGACGAAAGAAAAACATCTTTTTTGTTCCCCGTCACCATAAATCATTGGTTGTTTACCTTGGAGCATACGATTAATGAAGATGGAAGCAACATTACGATAAGGATCATCATATTTCTGACGAGGACCAATAATATTATGAGGAACAGCAATCACGTACTCCATGCCATGGGTTTGACAAATATTTTTAATTAACATTTCCGAAGCAAATTTACCTATCCCATAAGGGTCTTGGGGCCTCGGTTCCATGTCTTCAGTGAAAGGAACCTGGTTTTCACCATAACGAGCCATCGAAGAAGTGAAAACTATTCTCTTAACTTTATTATGAACGGCGGAACTTAAGATAGAAGCAGTGATTTGGTAAATATTTTTATTAACGTAATAAGGAGAAAAAACACTAAGACCTTCATAAGCGGTAGCAGCACAATGATAAACAATATCAACGTCTTTCATTATTTTTTTCATGGAATTAAGAAAATTACAATCATAGGTATAAAACTCCACTTCTTTCGGAACATTGTCCATATAACCACCAATCAAGTTATCCGTACCAACAACTTGATGTCCTTGTTGAAGAAATCGATCAGCCAAGTGGCTCCCTAAGAAACCAGCAACACCAGTAATAAATATTTTTGCCATTTTCCTTTAAAAAAGATGAGCTATTTAAATATTTTATTAATCAATCATTGTTTTATTTTTGTAATATACTCGTTCATAATTAAAATTACTAATTATTGATGAACGAGTATGTATAAAACGGATTAATAAGTTCGTAATTTCTAATCCGTTTTAGTATATACTGAATAAGAATTAGTTTTCCGAACTAATTATTGTTAGTATATGTAGAACGTAAGAATCAATTGGTAATTTCTCTTACATTTTAGTATAGAATGTTAATACAGAACCTATTTAAAGGTTTATTGTAATTTTAATGGAATTATGAATGTAGTTATTACTATTCCTGCTTATAATGAAGAAAGCACAATCAGCAGGATTATTAAAGAAATTAAAGAAATAATGGGTTCTACTAATTTTAATTATAAAATTTTAGTTTTGGATGATGGATCAAGAGATCAAACGGTTGAGGTTGCTAAAAAAGAGGGAGCAATCGTTGTAAGCAATAAAATTAATCTTGGATTAGCCGAAACTTTCCAAAGAGAAATGGAAGAATGTTTAAAATTAAAAGCAGATGTTATTGTTCATACTGACGCTGACGGACAGTATCCTGCTAAATATATTCCAAAGATGGTTAATAAAGTGCTTCAAGGGAATGATTTAGTTCTTGGAAGCAGGTTTGGAAGAGGAAATTATGGGGGTTCATTAATTAAAAAAATGGGAAATATGGCTTTTGCTAAAGTTTTTTCTAGTCTGCTTAACCAAAAAATCAATGATACAACTACTGGTTTTCGTGCTTTCAATTCTGAAGTTGCTAAATTAAAATTAATCAACAACTTTACTTATACCCAAGAACAACTAATTAGAGCGCGAAGGAAAAAAATGAGAATCGCAGAAATACCAATCAGAGCAAGAAAAACCAGAAAAAGTCGCTTGTTTAAGAATCCCCTTGATTATGCAATTAAAGCCTGGATTAACATTTTAAGAATCTACCGTGATTTTGCACCACTAAAATTTTTTGGTTATACGGGAGGATTTTTGTTATTGATTGGATTTTTAATTGGTCTCTTTATTTTTGTACGAATCTTAACTATTGGTGGTTCTGGTGGAATCCCTCGTGTCATTCTTAGTGCTGTACTCATGTTAACTGGATTACAAATCATTATTTTTGGTTTCCTTGCTGACATGATCAAAAGAGATTGATTCAAAGATGAACAAAAAAATATTTAATTATCTCCGTTTATTATTAGGAATTATTATTATCTTCTTTGTTTTTTATAAAGTAGGTTTTATTAAAATAGGTCAAACCTTAGCCCAAACTGAATTATCTTACCTAGTCATTGCTTTTCTATTTTTGGTTATTTCAATTTTCCTTAATACAATTAATCTAAAAATATTTTTCAATACCCTCAATCCGAAGATAAAATTATATCATTTATTCAAACATTTTTCCTTAGCCAGAACGATTTCCATGTTTCTTCCCGGAAGATTAGGCGACTTCTCCCTAATTATTTTCTTAAAAAAATATAATGTTGATATTGGTAGAGGAACTGCAATTATGCTCCTCGATAAATTAATAACTTTTATTTTATTCTCTATTTTAGGCATCATGGGGATTGCCGTCTTAATTGACCTTAACTCTATCTATAAACCTCTGCTTGCTCTCATTGTTTTAATTATCATCACAAGCTTTTTCTTAACCACAAAAGGAAGAGATCTAATCAAAAAATATCTTCTTCGTAAATATGCGCACAAATTCAAAGGTTTTAGTAAAACATTTTTTTCCTTGCTCAAAAAAAAACGAGAATTAATTCTCCTAAACTTAGTTAACACAATTCTAAGAATTGTTGTCATTGGAATTTATATTTACTTCATTTACTTGTCCTTAGGAATCAAGCTGGGTCTGGGCATCATTGTCTTGATTGAATCCATTATCACTTTAGTCAAACTTCTTCCTCTTACTCCCAGCGGAATTGGCCTCAGAGAAATCACCGGCTTATATCTCTACGGAATAGTTGGAATAGCCAGTGAAGTGATTATGGCTCGTTACATTATCGCCGCTCTGCTCAATTATAGTTATGGTTTATTTGTGGTTATTTTCTTCAAAAAGAGTAAACAAGCAGTATAAAAAGACCCACTTTAATCCACAACATTTAAGTATTAAGATTAAAAAAATATTTTCATGATAGAACCAAGCAGAATTAGTGAAGAGGAGAAATATCAAGATAAAATTGCTAATGATTATAGTCGTGCTTACGAACACCTCTGGGTTAAGAAAACCTGGGATTATCCCATTCTTAAAAAATATTTGAAATACTTCGATCGCAATTATCCGTTATTAGATCTTGCTTGTGGAACAGGTGCTTCAACTGCTTATTACTCAAAACATGGCTTTCCTGTTATTGCTTATGATCTTTCCGAAAAAATGTTAGAGCAGGTAAAAAAACGTAATCTACTTAACAAACCAACTTGTATTAAAGGCATTGCTGAAAAACTCCCATTCAAAAAAGAAGAGATTGGCCAAATTTTTTGTTCCGGTTCGTTTCATCACTTTGAAGATCAACTAAAATCATTAGCTGAAATGCACCGCGTCTTAAAACCCAGCGGTAAAGTAATGATTCTAGAAAACAATAACGAAAGTTTACACCGTTATTTTATCCCTCGCTTTATCCGTGATAAAATGCAACCACAATTCAAGAAAAAATATGGAGAGTCTGTTCATGAAGAAGAATGTAGAGAAGAAGAGTTAACAATTAAAGATTATCGAAAGATCATTTCACAAACCAACTTTAAAATTAAAAGTATTAAAACCTACTACTTTGCCAGAATTGTTTCCTTAGTTGAGAAACCAAAATATATTCGTAATAGTATTCTCTTCATGCTTGGAATTATGGATGCTTTTGTTAAACTATTCAAAGACCGCGGTTATTGGGTTGTCATTTTACTCGAAAAAGAGTAGAAATTAAGAACCATAACATATTTAAACCAAAACTATAAAACTTCTTTTATGATCAAAATAGGTGTAATTGGTGGTGGTAAATGGGGCAAGAACCATCTCAAAGATTTTTCGCGGATGAACGCGTGTTCTTTAATTGGTTTGGCTGATCCAGACATCAGTAAGAAAGAGCTCGCTGATAAACATTCTATCTTGCATTTTTCTAACTATCAAGAAATGCTTCCTCATGTTGATGCTGTAACTATTGTTACTCCTACCACCTCTCATTATGAACTTGCTAAATACTGTTTAGAACAAGGCAAACATGTTTTTGTTGAGAAACCATTATGTTTCGAAGAAGATAAAGCGGCAGAACTAGTACAGCTTGCTCAGCAGAAAGGATTATTACTTTCCGTGGGTTATGTTTTCCGTTTTAACCCTTTAGTTAAACGCTTAAAAGAACTTCTTCCTGAAATCGGTCCGATTCAATATATCTCCAGCCGTTATATCCACTCTTCTGTCCCGCCACGTAAAGATTCTGGTGTTATCTTTAATCTTGGTGTACATTTAATTGACATTCTTAATTATATTCTTCCTCAACCACCCCTAAACATCCACTGTAAAAAAGTTCATTATATTTCTCCTACTAACGAAGATTCTGCCGTGATTAAACTTGACTACGGTTCATTTTTAGCAACAATTGAAACTAGTTGTTGTCATCCTCTAAAGAAAAGAGACATGTGGATCATCGCAGCCAAAGAAAAAATATATCTTGACTTTCTTGATCAGGTTATGATTCGTCATCCAATTACTGTTTCTGAAGAGGGCACTTCTTCAAAAGAAGCAATTAGAGATCCGAAAATAGAGAAAGGCTCACCTTTATTCGAAGAGTTATGGCATTTCTGTACAGTCTGTAACGATAAGATCGCTGGAAAAGAAGTTCATAATGAATCTGCAGAAAACTTTATGACTACAAAATTATGCAATCTTGCTTTACAATCTGCCCAAGAAAATAAAATCATTGATTTAGAAAATGGAACAAATATCGGAACAAGCAACAATTTCTAATACTGCGATTGTTAAAGATTGTCAGATTGGAGCAGGAACAAAAGTTTGGAATTTCACTAATCTTTATGGTTGTCAAATCGGCGAAAACTGTATGATTGGAACTTATGTTGAAATTCAAAATGATGTTAAAATTGGTAATAATGTCAGAGTGCAAAGCCATAGTTTTTTATGTTCGCTAGTTACGATTGAAGATAACGTCTTTATTGGTCATGGTGTGATGACAATTAATGATCTTCACCCTCCTTCTGGCGATCCAGAAAAATGGAAATCTACTTTAATTAAAAAAGGCGCTAGTATTGGTAGTAATGCCACTATTTTTCCTGTAACCATCGGCGAGAATGCGATTGTCGGAGCAGGTGCAGTTGTTACAAAAGACGTCCCTGATAATTGTACTGTTGTTGGTAATCCTGCCAGAATTATCCATAGAAATGAATAATTTTAATATCAAAAAATTAACAATCAAGTATCATAAATCCATAAACCATATAAAACCATTTTTGTTCTAAATATTACATGAACATTCCCTTAGTCGATTTAAAAGCACAATACCTCACTATTAAACCTGAAATAGATCAAGCGATCCAAGAAATTCTCGATACTACTCGATTTATTATGGGTCCGCCTGTTAAGAATTTTGAAGAACACCTCGCTCAATTTTGCAACTGTCAACATGCTATTGGTGTAAGCAGCGGTTCTTCAGCTTTATTCTTAGCCTTAAAAGCGTACGGGATAAAAACTGGAGATGAAGTCATCACTGTTGCTAATAGTTTCATCGCTACCGCCGAAGCTATCGTGCAATGTGGAGCAACTCCAGTCTTCGTTGATGTTACTGAAGATACACTCTTACTCGATCCAAGCAAGTTAGAATCAGCGATTACAGAAAAAACTAAAATGATCATTCCGGTCCATTTATATGGCCAGATTTGCGATATGGATCCTATCATCAACATTGCCAGAAAACATAACCTCATAATTGTAGAAGATGCTGCCCAAGCAATTGATGCAAAATATAAAAATAAATCTCTCCCAATCCACGAAACTGCTATTTTTAGTTTCTTTCCCGCAAAAAATCTCGGTTGTTATGGTGATGGAGGAGCAGTGATTACTAATAATCAAGAGATTGCTCATAAAGTCGCTAAATTAAAAGACCATGGCCGAATCAGTAAATATGAAAGTGATATTATCGGTTATGGAGAAAGATTAGATGCTTTGCAAGCAGCTATCCTAACTGTTAAATTAAAACATTTATCAAGTTGGTCAGAAAAAAGAAAAAATCATGCCCATAAGTATAATCAACTACTCCAAACCATTACTAACATTACTCTTCCTACTGAAAAAGAATATTCCAAACATGTTTATTATATGTATGTTATCAAAACCAAAAATCGTGATGAGCTGATGAACAAGCTCAAGGAAAAAGGTGTTGATACAGGAATTCATTATCCTTTACCTCTACACTTACAGCCATCATTAAACTATCTTGGCTATAAAGAAGGAGACTTTCCTATTGCTGAACAAGCCGCCAAAGAAATCCTCTCCCTACCAATGTTTCCAGAATTAAAAGAAGAACAAATTAACGAGATTGTAACAAAAATTAGTGAGGTTAACGATAATGTTCACAGATAAAGTTGTTTTAGTAACTGGCGGAGCCGGTTTCATCGGTTCTCATTTAGTCGAGAAATGTTTAGAATTAAATGCCAAAAAAGTAATTAGTTTTGATAATTTATGTGGTTCAACTAACGATAATCTGGCCCATCTTAGAACCAATCCTCGTTTAGTAGAAGTAAAAGGTGATATCCAAGATTATTATCTGATCAAACCTTATGTAGAAGAAGCTAATGTTATTTTTAATCAAGCAGCATCTAAACTTGTCGTTAGCCTTAAGGATCCTTCCATCGACGTTAAAACTAATGTTCTCGGAAATTTTAACATTTTAGAAATTATGCGTAAATGTAACAGTCAAGCCCGTTTGATTCACGCTTCTACTGGCTCTGTTTTCGGAAGTAGTGAGAAACCATTTGACGAAGATGATCCAATGAAACCATCAACAGTTTATGGTATCAGTAAATTAGCCGCGGAAAAATATATCCTTCTTTATGCTAAAGAATATGGTCTTAAAGCCTCAGTCTTACGTTATTATCATGTCTTTGGTCCTCGACAAGATTATGCTGGAGAAGCGGGAGTGATTAACATCTTCTTATCGAGAATATGGGAAGGAAAAGCTCCTCAAGTTTGTGGTACTGGTGAACAGGTACGTTGTTTTACTTATGTTAAAGATGTTGTTGCTGCTAACTTATTACTTTACCAAAACC
>JAHJDQ010000056.1 GCA_018812355.1 Nanobdellota archaeon
AAATGATATTTCATATGATACTATTGTAAAAATCTGTAATCTGGGACAGATTATCGGTATAAAAGAAGCCAGCAATGACCCAAATTTCACTAATAAATTAATTAAGAATCTTTCCGTGCCAATTTTTCAAGGATGGGAGCATTTATGTTTTGATTCTAAAAATGTTTCAGGATATATCTTGCCTCTTTGTAATCTTGAACCTAGATTTTGTTTAGAAATGTTAAAGCATCCTACAAAAGAAATGCAGAATAAAATTAATCAATTATGCCAGAAATATAATCTTGTTGGGGATGACTGGTATGTTTACTTAAAGAAAGAATTAAAAAGGAGAAAGATTATTTTAACTGATAGACCGATAAAATAAGAGGTAAAAGATGGAAACAAATGAAAAAATAAGAAATACACTCGCATTTCAAACTTCTACTCCTGTTAACATTAAAGGTAAACCTGCAAAAAGATTCATGAGTGTTTATCGTACAGTTGGCTGTGCATATAACCAATGTACTATGTGTGATTTTAAACATTATGCCGATCCAAAAATAACAGATAATAATTTAATAGAACAACATAAGCAAAGTCTAAAACAATTGAAAGAAGGGAAATATGCTCAATTTGATCTTTTAACATTAGGTAATTTTTTTAATGATCATGAAGTTTCGCCAAAAGTGAGAAAACATTTTTTACAAAGTCTAGCAAAGATTAAAACATTAAAGAGAGTTCTAGTGCAGCGATTCCCGTTTTAATTTCCTTATAGACGAGAAACGTTTTGTTTAGATTTTTTTCTTTCGTAAACTTTCTAGATGATTTATATTCTAGACAAACGAAATCTTTAAATATTATTAGATATCTATTAGATATCTCATGAGAAAAATCCCCATTGTTAAAAAAACTAAATTAATTGTGGAAGATATCAATGGTTTTGTTATTCGCAAAGTCACACCTTTCGGTACTAGCGCTAAAGTTAGCTGCCCAAAAGAATATCTTGGCCAAACAGTCTATTTAGTGTTTACCAAAAAATAAACAAAATGATCTTACGTAAACATCTTTCGGCAGATAACTTATTCAGTTCTCTCCGAACTACTTTCGAGAAGGTGCCTGATCTTCGTCGTAACAATAGAAAGATTTCTTTGCCCGACGCACTTATGTCTGGATTTGCTGTGTTCTCTTTAAAAGATCCTTCATTATTAGCTTTTGAAGAACGGAGAAATGATGAAGATGAGAATAGCAATCTAAAAACGATTTATGGGATGGAAAATATTCCATCCGATACCCAAATGCGAGAAATTCTTGATCCAGTAGATCCTGGGAGTTTGCGTCCAGCATTCAAAACCATTTTCCGGCAACTTCAGCGAGGTAAAGCACTCGAACAGATGGCTTTCTATCAAGGTCATTATTTATTAAGTTTGGATGGAACACAATACTTTGTATCCAAGAATTTATCTTCTCCCTCTTGTATGGAGAAGGTAAATAAAAAAACAAGAGAAGTTACCTATTACCAACAAATGTTGGGCGCTGCTGTTGTTAACCCACATTTCAAAGAAGTCATACCATTATGTCCTGAAATGATTATCAAACAAGATGGAGAAACAAAAAATGATTGTGAACGCAACGCAGCCAGAAGATGGTTAGAGAAATTTAGAAAAGACCATCCTCATCTGAAAGTAATAGTTACTGAAGACGCTTTAGCTTCTAATGCTCCACATATCAAAGATCTTAAAAGACATAAATGTCATTTTATTCTTGGTGTTAAGCCAGGTGATCATAACTTTCTTTTTGACTTTGTAGATGAAGCTCGCCAAAGAAAAGAGACAACTGAATTTGAATTTGTTGACGATAAAAATACAGAAATAACACATCGTTTCCGTTTTTTAAATGATGCTCCTCTTAATGAATCCAATCAAGATGTGCGAGTAAACTTTCTAGAATATTGGCAAATTAGTGATAAAAAAACATTGCATTTTAGTTGGGTTATAGATTTTACTGTAACCAAAGATAATTGTTACACACTTATGAGGGGAGGTAGAAGTCGATGGAAAATTGAGAATGAGACATTCAATACACTTAAGAATCAAGGGTATAATTTGGAGCACAATTACGGATTAGGAAAAAAATATTTGAGTGTAATTTTTGTGATGCTGATGATGTTAGCTTTCTTAGTTGATCAAGTACAACAACTTTGTTGTGCACTATTCAATAGTCTTTGGGAAAAATTAGGAAGTAAAAGGGCCTTGTGGGAGAGAATAAGAAATGTATTCCATTTCTTTAAATTTAAGTCTATGGAGATGCTTTATAGATTTTTATTATCTGGGATCAAACTAGAACCGCCCGACACCCAATATAGTTGATTAAAATCTAAAGAAAACTTTTAATTGCTAGTTATATTTATGTTAAAATGTCAAAATTTGATGGGGGGGGAAAGACGATACACTTTCCGAAAAACGAAGAATTAATTTTTTTGATGATCTTCTTTTGATTCTACTCAAAAATCCGTGAAGTCCAAGTTATTTTTTAGAATTATAAACTCAAAACGGGAATCGCTGGTTCTAGTGGAATCAAGAAGAGCTTATGTAACTGTAGAAAAATTAAAGAAATGTAAGAGTTATCTAAGGGATGATCAAATTTTTGAATTTGGATTAGGATATGAATCCTCAAATGATTATATCAGAAATACTTTACTAAACAAAGCAGTTCCTGAAGAGCATTTAGATCAATGTTTAAATATGTGTAAAGAAGCAGGAGTGGATTTTGTAAGTTATGTATTAATTAAACCACATCTTCTTTCTGAATCCGATGGGATTAGAGATTCTGTTGATACAGTTATGCATGTATTCTACAAAGCTAAAAAATATGGAGTATATGCAAGAATTTGCTTTGAGCCTGTTTTCGTTACGTATGAAACACCAATAGAAGAACATTGGA
>JAHJDQ010000057.1 GCA_018812355.1 Nanobdellota archaeon
AAACGCCCAACAACTTCAGGAACTTCTCGCCAATCCGGAAAAGATTGAAGGAATGAAAAAAATGGGGCTGTTTGAACTTATTGCAACAATCACTCAGCTTTGGGGAATGCTTCAGGAAGCTATGGAAACCAAGGATTTTACCAGCCTTAATGACGCACTTACCGATTTACAATCGGGAAAAAGCCCACTTGAAAGAATGGAAAGCGTGAAGGATAAATACGAAACCGCAGTCACAGAAATTGATGATGTCGGGCAATTGCTTGACCTTTATCACAATCCATATGGCGAAACAGCTGGTGAACTATTTGTAAATAAAGGTGAAGACAGAACTCCATACAGAATCTACCTTAAAGACATTATCAGAACCCGCTTTGCATCAGCTCTGGGTGTTGGTATTGATCCTGACGGAGTCGAACAACTCCCAGGCGGCACTCAAACTAAAATCACTGCTATCAGAGGTGAAACAAAATACTCAATAATTATCAATGGTGAAAATGTAACAATGCATCAGTTGGATGAAGACAATAATCCAATACCAGTTGCCGAAGGAAATGAAATAGTAAATAAGCCATTTAACGGTCTTGCCAATCAGAGTAATGATTGTCTTTCTTACGTACTTTTCAAAGTAAAACCAGCTCCACCAACCAAACCTGAAACACCACCAGAAAACGAAACAACAGTTGCTGAAGAGTCGCCAACAGAAGAAGAGGTAGCTGAGGAATCACTCGAAGAAGATGCTGAAGAAGTTGCTGAAGAAGTAGAACCACCAACAGATGAACCCGGTCGCGAAGAAGAAGTTAAATCAACAGACTTTGCAGAAGAAGAACCAGGAGTTGTAAGCTAACCACAAGAAATTCCCCAAATTCTAATTGTCTGAACCTGTGGTTTTTTAAGGGTGTTTTCTGAGGGAGCCCCGCTTAGCGGGGCGTCTCTACAGAAAAAAACCATTTAATTAATCAAGAAATCCTTTAATCAAGATAATCAAGGTTCAGACAATCTTCGCAAACCGCCTTTTCCCCACCTGAACGATCATGTCCTTTTCAAGGTGAATAACTTCATTCATGTCATCGACTTTTTTATCGTTTATCTTAACACCACCTTGTTTTATAAGACGCTTGCCCTCCGCGCGGGATTCGATAAGTTTACAGAGTTCAAGTAAATCGATAATGCTTCGATCACCGTTTATTTTAAATTCCGGCATGTCATCCGGTACACCGCCTTTTTTAAATACGTTAACAAATTCCTCTTCGGCCTTTGTTGCAGCAGTCTGATCGTGATAAAGGGTAACAATTTCGCGCGCAAGGCGAACCTTTGCATCACGAGGATTATCACCGGCTTTTAAACCTTTATCAATTTCATCAATTTCCTTTATCGGCATATCTGTACAAAGGATCATGTACTTGATGATAAGGTCATCTGTCATGGACATAACTTTTCCAAACATATCAGAAGGCTCATCCATAATATCGATTGTATTCCCGTAACTTTTACTCATCTTTCGACCATCAAGCCCTTCAATAAGAGGGGTACATAGAACATGCTTTTCTTTGTTTTTATAGGCCTTGAGTAAAGTGCGGCCAGCAAGCATATTAAAAAGCTGATCATTACCACCAATCTCAAGATCCACTTCCATATGAACAGAATCGTATCCCTGCATAAGAGGGTATAGGAATTCATGAAGACCAATTGGCTTGCCAGCTTCTAATCTTAATTGATACATGTCACGCTCGATCATTTGTTGGACGGTGAAATGCTGAGCGAGTTCAACGATATTTTGAAAACTGAGATTAGAAAGCCAGTCACCGTTATACATTATTTTAGACTTGTCGAAATCCAAGATTTTGCTGGCTTGTTCTTTATAGGTGTGGAAATTATGCTCAATTTCCGCCGGTGTCATGGGCTTGCGCATTGCATCTTTGTCGGACGTATCCCCTATTAAAGCGGTGAAACTCCCAACTAAGAAAATAACCTCATGGCCGGCATTCTGAAAGTCACGCAATTTACGGAGAGGTACGGCATTACCTAAGCTGATCTGTGTAGATGTTGGATCGATACCCAAATACACGCGCAGTTTTTTACCGCTTTTAATTTTTTCCATCAATCCAGCCTTTGGCACAATACATTCAACGCCTCTGGTTAACAGTTCTTTATTATCCATTTTTTTATTTATTAATTTCGCTAAAAGATTATCACAGAAAAGATAATGCGTGAAGGATGACTAAGTAAAGCTAGCTAATGTCATACTTCTTTGGATACCAATTAAAATAGGATTATTATTAATAGATCTTTGAACCTCATTAAAATCTACCCATATCATCATATCGAGATATTCTCTTCTATAAAGCTCGCCATCTACCAAACACTGATGATCAAGAAAATTCATTCTGGCTCTGTGTGAAACATGTTTATTTAGAAAAGTATTAACTCCTTTAATCCTGGCATCAATTTTATACATTGCATATCTACTTTTCTTAATCAAATCAATTAATTTAGATTTATATGATAAATGAATTATCTGATTTTTATTTTTAATAGTAAAAAACATAAAGCTTGTTATTAAAACTTAAAATAAAATTTGAAAAATACAAGTTTAAACTTTTATTTCTATCTAGATAGTTGAGTTAACAGCCGGCTATTCCTTTTTACGGTATTACGTAACAATGGATAATCTGATACAACCTTGAGAATTTCAGTTTGATTCAACTCCATCTTTTCTAATCGATCATCAATAACACTTTGCTTTTCACCAAATGCCTTAAAGCCACTCTTTAGGTCATCAAATTCAACGCCCAAACAGCGGATCTCATATACATTCTTTTGAATCAACCTGGAATTTTTCTGAATCGCTTCATAATTCCTTCCAACTTGTTCTTCAAGACCATCGAAACGACCTTCAAGACCATCGAAACGACCTTCAAGACCATCGAAACGACCTTCAAGACCATCGAAACGACCTTCAAGACCATCGAAACG
>JAHJDQ010000058.1 GCA_018812355.1 Nanobdellota archaeon
CAAACAATGTTAATGGAAGTAGAAACGGCTTTAGTGGAAGACTTATTAATGAAAGTGGATAAAAATACCATGGCTCATGCGATTGAAGCAAGAGTTCCATTCTTAGACCATACTTTTGTTGAGGGAGTTTATCAAATTCCCATTGAATACAAGATGAAAGGCTTCACTGAAAAGTATATTTTAAGAAAAGCAGTGCAAGATATTTTACCAAAACAATCAACGCAAACAAAAAAGAAACGTTTCTTCGTTCCGATCGACCAATGGATGGACCAAGATTTAAAAGAATACATCAATCAACTTCTTGATCCTAAAGAAATGCAAAAATACCATGTCTTCAATTCTGATTACATCAATAAAATTAAAACTAACTTTAATAGTTCTAAACTCTTCTACATGCGCCAATTATGGTGTTTACTTAATTTTAAAATGTGGTATGATCAATTTATTCTGGAGGAAAAATAGATGAAACAGCAAGTATCAAACAATCATCAGCTAAAAAATAAGCCGCTAAGAATCCTCATTACCCACGAATTATTCCCTCCTGACTTTGCTGGCGGTGGAGAAAAATTAGTTTACGAAACTGCCAAGAACCTCCAACAAAGAGGCCATCAAGTGAAAGTGCTCACTACTGGCAATCCAAAAATAAAACAATATGAAAACATTAGAACCATCCGCCTATCTCGAAACCGGTATTTGATGAATTTTGCTTTCTTCAAGATTTTAAAAGAAGCACGTTGGGCAGACATTATCCAAACTAGTACATATAACGCCTGCTTTCCTTCTTGGCTCGCCGGAAAGATCTTCCATAAACCAGTAGTCTGTTTAGTGATGGGCTATTGGGGAAAACAATGGCAGTACATGCGCAAAGGAATCAAAGGCTTCTTTTCTCAACTCATCGAAAAAATCCAAGTACACCGTTCTTTTGATCAAAAAATATTCCTCAGCGATTTTTCCAGAGATTTTGCTTTCCGTTCCGGAATGAACAAGAGAAACACTATTATTATTAATCCTGGCGTAGAAATAGAAAATTATCACCCAATAAAAAAAGAAAATTTTGTTTTGTTCAGCGGAAGGTTTGCCCAACAGAAAGGTGTTTATGATTGTCTTAAAGTAGCTCAACTTCTCCCAAAAGTAAAATTTGTAATGATGGGTTGGGGCGAAGAGGAAGAAAAGATAAGAAAAAATTCTCCCAAAAATGTACAATTTTCTAATCTATCTTTAAAAGCAGGAAAACCCTTCTTTGAGATGTATGGAAAAGCCCCCATCTTCTTTCTGCCTTCTTACGGCGAAACATTCGGTTTTGTTTTAGTAGAAGCAATGGCTTCTGGCTGTGCAATTGTTTCCACAATTCCTCTGGGATATAAAGGCTTCCTCATCAAACCAAAGAATGTTCAACAAATGGCTCGAGCGATTGATTATTTGGTTAAACATCCATCAGGAACAGCAAAATTAGGAAAAAAGAATATAGAGTTAGCGAAGAAGTTTACCTGGGAGAAATATATAGATCAACTCCTGCAAGTCTATGCTAAAGTACTCCAGAAACACTAATTAACAATATTTAAATACCCTTAACTCTCAATAAAAAGTGATTAAAATGGATTGGAAAAATAAAAATGTATTTATCACCGGTGCTGATGGCTTTATCGGCGGTTGGATTGCTAAAACTCTAGTTGAGAAAGGCGCTAAAGTTGTCACTGTTGTCCGAGACCAACGTAAAAATTCTGCTCTTGATTTACATCAAATCAGAGATAAAATCACCACCATATCTGGAAGTATCACTAATTTTGATTTGATGAAAAGAATCTTTAACGAATATGAGATTGAATACTGTTTTCATTTAGCAGCACAAGCTTTAGTAGGGATTGCTAACCGTTCTCCTATGTCAACTTTTGAAACCAATATTAAAGGCACCTGGACTATCTTAGAAGCAATTAGAGAACTGGCCTACCCAAGATTTAAGGGAATTGTCGTTGCCTCTACTGATAAAGCTTACGGCATCCATGAACAACTCCCTTACACCGAAGAAAGTGAACTGCGAGGCATTTATCCTTATGATGCTTCTAAAGTATGTGCAGACGTCATCTCCAGAAGCTATGCTAAAATGTACGACTTACCTCTTGCCGTCACTAGAAAAGCCAACATTTATGGTGGTGCTGACTTAAATTTCAGCCGCATCATTCCTGATTCTATCAGATGCTTAATTACCGGAGATGAATTATTAATCAGAAGTGATGGCACCCCACAACGTGATTACCTTTACGTTGAAGATGCCGTAGATGGTTATTTGAAACTAGCCGAAAACCTTCATCGTGAAGACATTAAAGGGCAAGCTTTCAACTTTTCCTCTGCTCAGCCGATCAGTGTACTCAACCTAGTCAATACCATCATCAAAGTTTATGGTAAAACTCTCTCTCCCAGAATTCTGGGAGAAGCTAAAGGTGAGATTGACAAACAATATCTGGCTAACCAGAAAGCTTTACAGGTTCTCGGCTGGGAACCGCAACATAACTTAGAACAAGGCTTGATGAAAACAATCCAATGGTATAAGAATCATTTAAATCACCATAATCAAGAAAACCAA
>JAHJDQ010000059.1 GCA_018812355.1 Nanobdellota archaeon
ATCACGGATATTAGATTCATTGATTAAGGTAAAAACAGTTGCGGGAGAACTTTCTTGGACCATACCTGCTCCAGTGGAGGCGAATGGTTCAATCGCAATAACCATTCCTTCTCCCAGTACATTTTTATTACCATTATCATAGTTTGGGACAGAAGGACGTGTGTGAATATCATAATTCCCTAAACCATGGCCAGAAAGATTTTTTACTGGGGCAAAGCCAGCCGCTGTAATTGTTTCTTGGATTACTTTTCCTATTTCTCCGAGAGAAACTCCTGGACGGATAATTTTTAAGGCATTGTTTAAAGCATCTCGACTAGCGTTAACTAAATCAGTATATTTTCCAGACAAGTCGACGGTTAAAGCGTTATCAGCAATATAGCCGTCGATGTGTACACCAACATCTAACTTCACAACTTGATCTTTTAAGACAGTTTCATCATTTAAATCAGAACAGGAATGAGCCGCAAATTCATTTAAAGAAATTTGGGCAGGGAAAGCAATCTCTCCTTTCAATTCTAAAATTTTTGCTTCGACTTGATCAAGAATTGCAATAACTTTAGCATTTTCTTTAATCAATGATTTTCCGTATTGTAAGGCTTCGGCAGCAATCTTACCGGCTTGAAGATATTTTTCCTCTGTTTTTTGGTTCATCTGCGATTAGAAACAAAATTTATTTTTAAATTTATGGTAATTGGCTTAATTTTTTTAATGTATCTTCTGGATTCTTAACGGCAACACAATCAACAATTTTTGTGGCGGCATGGTCATTTCCGCCAGGATAAATTTTATCACCAAAGAAAATAATTTCGTTAAGATTGAAGTTGTGGTGTTGAGCAAATCTGCGGATGCCCCATTCTTTGTCTAAGCCTTTTTTAGTGACGTCAACTGAAGTTGTTCCACCAATCTTAATTTCATATTTATCACCTAAAATATTTTGCAAAAAATTAACCCATGTTTGTCTTTTTTCTCCATCAGGATCATATTGTGCTTTTAATTCTGAAGGGGCGTGCCTACCAATTGCTGAAAGGGTAATTTGTGAATACCTATCTTGTAATTGGTCTTCTTTTGTTGTTAATGATTGTATATTGTAGGTCTTAATTAATTCTTCAAAAGCTGAATTTATTTCTTGTTTTTGTTCTTCTGTTAAAGTTTCTTGATAAATGGTGCTTTCATTATGTTCATCTTGAATTAAATTGTAATGAGTTCCCGTATTACATAGTAGATGATGTTCTTCAGTTAAGCAAGAGGAGATCATTCTTTTTAGTGATTGGTTACCAGTTCCACTAATAAAAGCAAAAGTATAACCTTTTCTTATCAAGGTATTGATCTTGTTAGCCATCTCTTCAGAAATTTGCTGACAAGATTCACAAATCGTCTCATCAACGTCAGCGATAATAATTTTTTTCTTTGAGAAATCTATCTCAGGGATGAATTCAACACAAGCATGACTATATTTTTCTAAAGAATCGGTAGGAAACCATTGACCATCATGAGTATAGGCAGAGATTTCTCCGAATGGAGCAAGTTTTTCAAAACAGTCATATTCCATTGATGATTTGCCTTCTGGTAGGATTTTGAGACATTCGGGATCAATCACAAACGCTCCGGCATTAATTAAATTTGAAGGAGCTTCTTCTCTGGTTGGTTTTTCAACAAAGCTGATGATTTTATTTTCTTCCAAATGGGCTACGCCAAAATTTTCGACGTCTTCTCTTGGTGTTAAGGTCATGGTTACTTGCGGCGCGTCTCTTAAATAAGTTTTATACATGGCATGAAAGTCAAAATCAGCAAGGTTATCACCCCAGGCAAGAAAAAAAGGTTTAGTGAGATTTTGGGCGGCTTGCTTAATCGCTCCACCTGTTCCTAAAGGTTGTTCTTCGATGGAATAAGTTATATTAATTCCTAAATGTTCTCCATTTCTGAAATACTCTTTGATTTGTTCAGCTTGGTAACCAATGGAAAGAATAACATTTTTCACACCATACTTTTTTAGGTTTTCAATTAAATGTTCAACAATGGGCTTGCCTTTTATAGGCAACAAAGGTTTAGGAGTATCATCTGTAAGAGGTCTTAACCTAGTTCCTAATCCTCCGGCAAGAATAATCGCTGTATCTATCATAAAGTATCACCTAACATCTTTTTCAAAAGCTTTTTTTGACCTTTTTAAACAATTATGCAATAATAATCGTAACTTTTATAAAGAAAACCTAGAATTTAGTGTTTGGACGGCCATAGGGGCGGGGTTCACCCAGATCCATTTCGAACCTGGAAGTTAAGACCGTTTCCGTATTGGTGTGTACTGTATTTTTGTACGGGAAATCCGATAAGCTGTCCATTCTTTTTTTACTAACTTTCTTCCATAACCTTTTAAAAGGATTTTAGCTAGGTTTTCTTTAAATAAAATATAGAGGTGTTCAATTTGAAAGCATTAATCCTTGCCGCGGGTTACGCCACGCGCTTATACCCATTAACCGAGAACCAACCTAAACCATTGTTAAAAGTTGGCAACAAAGTGATTATTGAACATATCTTGGATAAACTTAAAGAAGTTTCAGAGGTTGAAGAGATTTTAGTGGTTACTAATGCTCGTTTTCATCATGATTTCCAGATTTGGTTGAATCATTATGATTATCCTAAGAAAATCAGAATAATTAATGATGGTACGTTAAACAATGAGGACCGTTTAGGTGCTGTAGGAGACATTAATTATGTTTTAAAAGAAGAAGATATTAAAGATAATCTATTAGTTATTGCAGGAGATAATTTGTTTGGATTCTCGTTAAAGAATTTTTATGATTTCTTTAATCAACAAGAGCATGGTTCAGTAGTTGCTTTTCACGATTTGAAGGATGTAGAGAAAGTGAGAAAGAAATTTGGGGTCGGTATTCTGGAAGGGAAAAGAGTGATTGGCTTTGAAGAAAAACCAGCTCAACCAAACAGTACTTTAGCGAGCACTTGCTGTTACGTGTTTCATAAAAATGATTTGCATCTGGTAGAAAAATCGATTGAATTGGGAAGGGCGGATAATACAGGAGACCTAATTAAATTTTTAACTCATCATTCAACCGTGCACGGATATGTGTTTGATGAACACTGGTTTGATATTGGCAGTCATGAATCATTACAAGAAGCGAATGAGGTTTATCGAAATGAAGATTAGCATTTTTGGTTCTGGATATGTGGGATTAGTTACAGGAGCATGTTTAGCTAATTTAGGACATGAAGTATTATGTGTTGATATTGATGCAGCGAAGATTGCTTTACTAGAAGAAGGTAAAGTTCCTTTTTATGAACCGGGATTAAGTGAGCTGATTAAAAAAGGTACAGATAAAGGCAGATTAAATTTCACAACTAATGTTGAAGAGGGCGTTCTCTTTGGTGAAGTAATTTTTAATTGTGTCGGCACGCCTAGTCAGGAAGATGGCAAGGCAGATTTAAAGTATGTGTTTAGTGTTGCGGAGAGTGTTGCTAAATTTTCTCGAGAGCATAAATTATTAATCAACAAGAGTACCGTTCCTCCAGGAACAGCTCAGAGATGTGCAGAGATTATTCAACAAACTAATCCTGATTCGAAAGTAGAAGTTGTTAGTAATCCAGAATTTTTAGCTGAAGGAAGAGCAGTTTATGATTTTACCCATCCAGATAAAATAGTGGTTGGGGCGAAGAGTAATCAAGCTTATACTTTGTTAAGGAAGATATATACTGGAAGAATCAGAACTTATATTCCTATTTTAGAAACAGATTGGGAAACGGCAGAAGTAATTAAGTATGCCAACAATTCTTTTTTAGCGACAAAGATTTGTTTCATTAACGAAATTGCTAATATTTGCGATAAAGTTGGAGCTGATGTTCGCTTAGTAGCGCAAGCAATGGGGTTAGATTATCGGATTAGCCCTAAGTTTCTGAATCCAGGTGTTGGTTATGGAGGAAGTTGTTTGTTAGGAGATTCTGTGGCAATAATAAAAAATAGTTCTGGAGAAGTTTACCCGCTCAAATTAAAAGAAGTTTTTGTTTTGTTTAATAGAAAACAAAATTTAAGAGTGCTTAGTTTTGATATGGAAAAGAAAAAAGTTGTTTTTAATAAGATTATTAATGCTACAAAAAGAAGATTTAAAGGAAATTTGGTTACAGTTAGGACAAAAATGAATAAGAAACTTGTTTGTACTGATGATCATCCTTTTGTTCTTTTTGATGGAAATAAATTCAAGATAAAATTAGCCAAGAACTTAACTATTGCTGATCGAATCCCTTCTTATTTGGGTTTTCCGAAATTAATAAAGCAACCAATGATTGATGTTATAAGTAAACTTGACCAGAATAAATTTGATTTTAAGAAAGTGAGAGTACGCCCGATAGGAAAAACTTTTTCTCTTATTAAAGAAGTGATTGAAAAATCCTTCCCGGCGGGTAGAAAAAGAGACATTTTACGTTCTAATTGTATGAATTTACTGGAGTTTTTGAAAATAGAAAAAGGGATTGATGAAATTAAAAGAGAAGACCTTGTTTTGTTTACTTCTAAAGGAAATACAACTTATTGTCCAGCAATAATCAATTTTAATGAAGAATTTTGTACGTTTTTGGGTTACTATATTAGCGAAGGAAATATCCATTATGAAGATGGATTAAGAGGAATAAGAACACGACTTCAAATTCATTTTAATAATAAAGAGAGGGAATATATTGAAGAATTAGAGGGTATTTTGAATAATTTAAATGTTCGGTTTTCAATTAGTGATCAACCTAAAAATTCTACAAAGAGTTTTGTTATTTCTTCAAGAATATTATCTTTTGTTATAAATGATATTCTAAAATGTGGTACTGACTCCTATTCTGCTAATGTACCTAAAGAAATTTTTTCTTTAAGTAGCAACTTAAGATTGGCTTTTTTAAGAGGGATATTTAGAGGAGATGGGCATATTGCTTTCCCTAAAGATACTAATTCTGTAGTTTATGATTTTGGCTCAATAAGTTATGATTTAGTTCATAAGATGATTTTATTATTGCATTCGTTAGGCATTGTTCCAAGTTATAAAACATCACGGTCGCAAAAATCAACTGCTGTTGCTCATTTTTTTAGAGTTTCAACAAAAGAACAGATTTCACAATTGGAAAACTTTAAAGATGGTAAAATACAGAAGAGAGTTGAGCAACAACTATTGGTTTGTAAGAGTATTCAACCCTGCGGTTTTAAAAAAATTAATGATCACTTTTGTGTTACTAATATCAAAGAAATTAATTCTGAATTTGCTGAAGAAGATGTTTATTCTCTTGAAGTTGAAAACAGCAATACTTTCATTACTGATTATGGTTTAATTGTTCATAATTGTTTTCCAAAAGATGTACGGGCCTTATATCATGTTGCTGATGAAAAAGGTTATAATGCGAAATTGTTGAAAGAGGTTGATTATCTTAATGAACGACAAAAATTATTTTTATTAGGAAAAATTAAACAAAAATATACTGATCTTGCTGGAAGGACAATTACAGTTTGGGGATTATCCTTTAAACCAAAAACAAGCGATATCCGGGAAGCACCTGCTTTGGTTTTAATTAAAGAATTATTAAATTTAAGTTGTAAATTAAAAGTTTATGATCCGATTGCGATGGAAGAAGTTAAGGCTGAATTGGGTGAACGAGTAATTTACGCAAACTCCATTGAAGAATCAGTAGTTGATAGTGAAGGAATTATTTTAGTGACGGAATGGGATGAGTTCAGGAATGTTAATTTTGTTGATTTGGGTGAGAAGATGAAACAAAGAATTGTTTTTGATGGTCGAAACATTTACGAACCGGAGATGATTAAAGAGGAAGGATTTGAGTATTATGGGGTTGGGAGGAAATAATGAAAATTATAAATTTTCAAACATTCCTTACTGGGGTTGGAATATAATGAAAATACTAGTTACTGGTGGAGCGGGATTTATTGGATTTCATGTAGTAAAAGCTTTGTTAGAGAGAGGAGATGAAGTAGTTGTTGTTGATGATATGAACAGTTATTATAATCCGCAGCTAAAAATAGACCGTCTGAAGCAATTTGAGGATAAGATTTCTTTTTATCGTGTTTCCATTTGGGATTTTGTGGAGTTAAGAAAAGTGTTTGAGAAACATCAGTTTGATAAAGTTTGTCACTTAGCAGCGCAACCAGGAGTGAGATATTCCTTAGAAAATCCTTTTGCTTACCAAAGATCTAATTCATTAGGGATGTTAAATATTCTTGAATTAATGCGAGAATTTAATGTTAAAGATTTAGTGTTTGCATCTTCTAGTTCTGTTTATGGTGGCAATACAAAAGTTCCTTTTAACGTCGACGATTCAGTAGACAAGCCGATTAGTATTTATGCAGCAACCAAAAAATCTAATGAATTGTATGCCCATGTTTATCATCATCTTTATGGGTTTAATTGCATGGGTTTAAGGTTCTTTACAGTTTACGGACCTTGGGGTAGACCGGATATGGCTCTAGCTTTGTTTACCAAAGCAATAATTAATGATGAGCCAATAAAAGTTTATAATTATGGAAAAATGCAACGTGACTTCACTTACGTTATCGATATAGTAACGGGGGTATTATCGGCGTTGGATAAAGTTAATGGGTATAATATTCTGAACTTAGGTAATTCAAAGCCAGTTGAGTTAATTTATTTTATTCAGTGTTTGGAAAAAGCGTTAGGCAAGGAAGCGCAGAAGGAAATGGTAGGGATGCAACAAGGAGATGTCCACATAACTTATGCTGATATAGAAAAAACGAAGCAAGTCTTAGGCTGGGAGCCACAGACAAGTATTGAGGAAGGGCTAGTTAAATATATACAATGGTACAAGGAATATTATAAAATAAATTAAAGATGCTATTCTATAAATTTATCAAGAAACTGAAATTGTTTTATTATCGCCATAAAGGGATTAAGATTGGGAAGGATTGCGAAATTTCTCCTCAGGCTTATTTAGATTGTCATCGACCAAATAAAAGAACGACGATGTTGAGAATTGGTAATAACGTGCGTATTTCTCGTTGGACAATGATTGTGGTAGCAGATACAGTAGATTTAGATCATCCTGAAATTCCTTGGAATAAAAGAAAAATTAAATACAGTCCTGTTGTAATTGGTAGTAATGTCTTTATTGGGGCACAAACAGTTGTTTTACCAGGAACAACAATTGGCGAGAATGTTGTCATTGGCGCTAATTCTGTGGTTAAAGGAGTGATTCCAGATAATGTTGTTGCAGCAGGTTCACCGGCAAGAGTAATTAAAAAAATTTAGTCATTTTTTTTGAATATTATTAATCATAATTTCAACTGGATTAATTTTGTCCTGTAAATATTTTTGCTTTCGTTTTTTCCAGACTGTCTTTCTATTTTTGAGATTAATAATTTCGATGATTCTTTTAAAAAATTCTTCTTCATCTTTGATTGAGTAGACAATGCCTTCTTTTTCTAATTCCAAATATTGGCCGAGACCATGCATCTTACCTACGAGAGAACTAAAACGGACTGAGGGAGTGCCCATAAGTCCAGCTTCGGTCGCCATTGATTGACTCTCACCAATGAACATTTCTGCATGATACATCGCTTCATGGATACGATGTGGGGGGAGGGTTAATTGGTATTGTTGTAAATACTTTGAGAGTGGTTTTTCGCTACTGATAAAAATTTTAAATTTCTTTTTAAGTAAATTGATTAATTTAATTTTTTGGTGATAACTTAATCCTGATTCTTTAGTATCATGAGAAGCTTGCCAGGAAATAAATCTTAGGATGACATACTTTTGGTTTGGTTTTATTTTTAGTAATTTGTAAATTGATTGATTAGGGTTAAAGTTCATTAAATAAGAAAGTTCATGGGTGCCCTGAAAACGAAGTTCCCTTTTACCAAATTTTCTTTTAAATGTGGCTGGAATAAATATTTTCTGAGCGTAAGGAAAGGTTAATTTAGAAATCCAGCCAGCATCTTCAGTATCGGCATAGAGAATAGTTTTAATTCTAAGTAATCTGCCGATAAGGCAGATGTTAATGGCTGAAAAACCAAGCATTAATTGAGGTTTGAATTTAAGAGTATAGTAAAGGCTAGAGCTTAATCTTTGCAAAAGTTCAAAGGGTAAGAGGAATTTTTTTTGTGGTTGTTTGCTGATACATTTGCTTTTGATTTGGTATGCTTTTAATAAAGATAAAGTAACGTCTTTATCTCTAGATAAAATGAGAAGTTGATGATTTTTTTGAAGTTGTTTAATCAGATTTTTTAATTTATGAACCTGAGCAGGATGATTGATTTCAATTAGGATTCTCATCAAAATTTTCCTTAATTATTTTTTTTTAAATCTTCAACTATCCAGTTTTTTGTTTTTTCTAAGCCTTCTTCAAGTGAAATACTTTCTTGAAAGCCCAGGTTTTCGATACGGAAGGTATCAGGGATTGGTTTTAAATTTTCTCCCTGACGATGAGCAATCATTTCCGGTTGCATCCCTTCAGGACCATATTTAGCGATGAGCAGTTTGGCAAGATTAAAAATACTGATTCTGGTTTTAGAAGCGACGTTATAACTTTTACCGATAGTTTCTGGGTTTTGGTAAAGTAATAAGTTAGCAGCAACAACATCTTTAACATAAGTAAAACAACGTACCTGTTCACCAGTACCACAAACTTGAGGAGCTTTTCCTTCCCATATTCTCGATAAGAAGATGTTAATCACTCCCGCTTCTC
>JAHJDQ010000008.1 GCA_018812355.1 Nanobdellota archaeon
CTTGCTGCTTTAATTTTTCTAACTCCTGCTTAGTCTTCTCTAACGCTTCTTTAGCCCCCTTCAGCTTCTTCTTCGCTTTCTTCGCTAAGTTAAAGTACGTCCCGGCATTCTCTTCTACTGTCTTATTAAGATTGATTTCTATTTGCATGATTGCTAGGATATGTGAGAAGGTTTTAAAGGTTGCTTAGAATAATAACTAAATACAAAGATTTTTATAACTATTACTCTTAATAAAACTAATGGCCATAATAATACAAAAAAAAAGGGGGCGAAGATGTGATCTAGTAATCATCCCAACAAGACCATTAAAGGACATGTTAGAGCGACATGTAGATAGGTTAGATTTACATTTAAAAAAACCAACGACTTGCTTAGTAAAACAACCATTCTGGAGAAAGAAACCTTCACATGAAGAAATTATTAAAATGTTAATGCTGACAATTGAAGTAAGAAGAATTCGTCCCGGCGAAAGAAGTTATGCCATTCCAAATCAGAAATTCCCAAATATTAAATGTAGAGAATTTAATACTGATCGTGGTATTCATGTTCCGGTAGCAGGTCCATTTGATGGTGTATTTAGAATCAATTTCACGTTGATACTTGGGGGTGCACAAAGAACTATTAAAGAACTTAAAAATTATGAGAAGTGGACATTATATAAAACAATTCGAGGAGAAAAACGAAAAATAGAAAATACAATTAAAAAAATTGAGGAAAAATTTGAAGAAATTAACATATTTATGGCAATACACATCCATCCAGCAAGATAACATTAAAATAATTTTCTAAATCTTTCAGATGATTCATTAAAAACAAAAGTTTCGTATGTTTGAGAAACATCTAATACATAATCATCAACATTTTCTACATCAAGATTCAAACTTTTAATTTGAGATGCAACATTACTCTGAACAGAATCATCAGAAGCAAATTTAATTAAGTCTGATAAATATAAAGATTTTGTATTATTTGGTTGACAAGCTAAAAAAAATTCTACCCCTAATTTAATCCCTTTTTTTGTGAATGTTCTAACAGCAGGATAGTCTTCACGAGTCAATCCAGTAAGAATTAGTTCTGTATTCCTATAATCATAAAATTCATCTAAAAACTTTTCTTGTTCAGATTCTTCAAACTCAGCATAATCCATAAATGAAATAGTAACATACCTTTTATAAACTTTTCCCCAATCACCACTAAAAAATAGCTACAAAACCACAAACTCTGTCTTTACCTGCTTCATTGAAGTTAAGGATTTTATCTTAATAATCCTTTTTCGTGAGATTATTTTACTTTAAATTCCAAAAAAACTTATAAACTCCCCCAATTTCCTCTTTATCATGAAATACATCTCCATTCAGGAAGCCATTGAAAAAAACTCAGGCAAAGTTTCCATTAGGGGCTGGGTCCATCGAGAACGTGGCTCTAATAAGATGAAATTCATTGTCTTAAGAGACTCCAGCAATATTATCCAATGCGTCCTTAAGAAAGAAAACTTCACCAAACAATGGAACGAGATCGATAAATTACAAGTTGAATCCTCAATTATGTTAACTGGAACGATTAAAGAAGATAAACGCGCTCCTAGCGGTTACGAAATTCAAGTAAATCAATTTGAACTTGTCGGCAAGTCTGATAATTATCCAATTACTAAAGATCAATCAGTAGAATTCCTAGCTGACCATCGCCATCTCTGGTTAAGAAGCCAAAAGATGACTACGATTCTTAAAATTAGAAGTACAGTCTTCGGTGCTATAGACGAATTTTTCAAAGGAGAAGGTTTTTACGAATACCACTCTCCTGTTTTTCAAGCCGTGCAATGTGAAGGCGGTTCAGATTTATTCAGTGTAGATTATTTTGGTAAGAAAGACGTTTTTCTCGCCCAAACTTGGCAATTATATGCCGAGCCGGCAATTTTCGGACTAGAAAAAATTTATACTATTGCTCCTTCTTTCAGAGCAGAAAAATCAAAAACGTCTCGACATCTTACTGAATATTGGCATGCCGAAATGGAGATGGCCTGGGCCACATTCAAAGACATCCAAGATTATGGAGAAAAACTAATTAAACATGTGGTTAAACAAGTTTTAGAAAAAAACAAAACAGAATTAGAATTTCTAGGCAGGGATATCTCTAAATTAAAGCCAATCGTAACTAAACCATTTGTTAGAATGACATATACTGAAGCATTAAAGATTCTTGATAAAAAATGTCAGATGAAAGTTCCTTGGGGTAAAGATCTTAGAACAATAGAGGAAGAAAAATTAACTAAACTTTATGATGTACCTATTATTTGCACTCATTATCCAAAAAAAGTTAAAGCTTTTTATATGACCGAAGATCCTGACAATCCTAAAGTTGTCTTAGGCTGTGATTTCTTAGCCCCGGAAGGCTATGGAGAAATTATTGGCGGTTCACATCGAGAACATGACATTGAAAAAGTCAAAAAACGCTTGAAGGAAGATGGCGAAAAACCAGAAGAATACGAATTCTATCTTGACACAAGAAGATATGGTAGTGTTCCGCATGGCGGCTTTGGTTTAGGAGTGGAAAGAATCATCACTTGGATTTGTAAATTGGATAACATTAAAGATTCTATTCCCTTTCCGAGAACTATGGAACGGTATAAGCCTTAAAGATGGATTTTAGAATTCGTTCTCTTTTTTAGGGATTACTCCTGGGTAATTTAAAATAACAGTTTCTGAATCTAAAGTATTAGGATTTCTTAATAATTTAAAGAATTTATTTTCATCAAACTGCTTTTCTGACATCTTAAATTCCTAAAAATTTTAAATTTTTATATAACTTTCGTTTGTGGAAAGGTATGAGCGTTAAGAATTAAAATGTTTTTAATAAGTAATTACTTCTAACTCTTTTATTCTCTCAAAATGGTCTTTGTTTTCCGTAATAATTTTTGAAATGCCATTAGCTAAAGCAATACTAGCAATCAAAATATCAGTTTCCCCAATCTTTTTTCCTTTTTTTGTAAGGGTCGCCGAGATCTCTCCGGCTTTCAAGGCCGCCTTACGATCAAAAGAAAGAACAGTCATTCGCGATAACATTGCCAGGACCTTTTCCAAATGCGATTGTACTTCTTCATCCGCTAAATAGACACCTTCAATAAGTTCAAATACGTTAATCTCAGAAGTAAAAAGAAAACTGAATTCTCTTTTTTGAATTATCTGCACAGCCTTTGGCTGTCCTCTTAGGAAATCAATTAATAGTGTTGTATCAACGAACATTTTTCATCTTTCTGTGAATATCATCAAGCCTGCTTCTTTCTTTTCTGCGTATTCTAATTCTAGCTTTCATTTTTGCCGCTTCCTTCTCTGAGATATCACTCCACGCCCCGGCAAACTCCATAATACTGCCCTTAGTTTTTGTTAATCTTCTGATTTCGTCAGAAAAACTTTCTCCAGGTACTTTCAAAACATTCAACATATCATAAGCATCATCCATAATAGTAATTGTTTTCGTACCCATGTGTACATGTATGTGTACACATATATTTAAATCTTTCGGTCAATAATTGACAATTTTTAAATAATTTGAAATTAAATGTAACCCATGACACTCCATTTCAATAAAAATCTAACAGAAGCTTTACAAAACATCGGCGAACATGAATACAAAGAACTATTTCTTCATGACCAAGAACGAATCA
>JAHJDQ010000060.1 GCA_018812355.1 Nanobdellota archaeon
AAAGTCAATTCTGCTGTTGTTTCATTTTCGTCTGATTCTGTTACTCCGTTTTCTTCCAATGCTGAATCTTCTGTTGTTTCATTTTCTTCTAATGCTTCTGTTGTTTCTGGTTCCTCAACAACTTCTTCAGGTAAGAAATAAGCTTTATTCTCTTGCTGACAGTCAAAGTCTACTTTCCAGACTTGAATTTTACCCCCGGTAATTTGTTGTGATTCATCGAATTTAGAGAAACATTCTAGTCCATGTCCATTAAAGAAAAATAATTGTGTAAAAATACTTTTAGCTTGTAATGGATGAGTCATCATAATTTGATTTGTTTCGGGTAATAACACAACTGATACACCAATCTGATTTTCAGTAAATTGTTTTTCTTCAATCCCTTCTTCAGTAGCATAAACAAAACTGTTTGGGTGATAAATTTTATCTTCACCTGGGATACTAACATTCATTTCTTTCAAATCAATAATCATTTTAGCATTACCATTACCCATATTAACAAGACATTCTAAAGTATTGCCGACAGTATCACAGCCAGTTGTGCCTTGATAGCCCGGCCAGGTAGAAATCCACTGATCAGCTCCTGTGTTGATAATTTCGTAATATAAACTGTCGGCTTGTTCTTCGCTCAGATTAAATTGGTCAATCAAAATTTGCTTTCCATTTACTTTATTTTTGGTAACGGCCTGGTGCATCGCTGCTCTTTCAAAATCCCAGCTACCGAAATGGCCCCAAACGCCGGCTTTACCAATCATATCTTCTGAGGTAATGTAAAATTGGTCAATTAAGTCTTCACAATAAGTAATTTTAATAATTTCGGCGATTTGTTCATTAGTTAAGCCTTCTTCTTTAAGTAACCTGATCGCTGCGGCTTTATCATTTAAGACCATCATTGCATTTAAAACCTCAACTGCTTTAATAGTATCTCCCTCAAAGAACTCTTCCAGCAGATGTGGCGGTTTTTGCTGTCCACAATTAAGCATTCTCAATAAGCCGACGGAAACTTGTTCATCTGATGTTAAAAGACTTTTTCCGACCCAATGAATTCTTTCGCCTTGGTTAGCGCCGTCAAAAGTAACACGTCGTTCACTGATAGCATAGAACCAATGGCCGAAGTCCCACCAAGAAGTAATAATTGCATCAGTAGTATTATCTTTAATTTTAGTTAAAGAATTATACCAAGCATCATTCATGCTCGGAATTTCTTGTTTCGCGGTGGCTTGAGCGTCTTTAATAGGAGCGATTAAGAGTAAACAGAGTAATAACATTAATATTATTTTAGAAATGTTTTTATCAATTTTAATAGCCTGAGAGAGCCACTTGCTGAGATAATTGTAAACTATTCCTATACCCACACCGAAAGCAAGAGCAAAAGCAGGGACCATTAAAATAGCAAATCTTAAGCCTTTAGTGAATCCATAAGCTGTAGCAGCAATCCAAACGATTAAAAGTATGGCATATTTAGTATCAATTTGTTTTTCTTCTTTAAGATAAGCAATTTTTATTAATCCAATAATTATTGGTAAACTAACAATTACAATAAAAGTTAGTGGGTTATTTAATTTGCTTCTGAGGGAAATAATGATTAGGTAATAAATTGCTGATCCAATCAAATAATAAATATTTTTCGCATCGCCAGTTTTTTTATTAAATAATAATAAGGAAATACCTACCAAAGCAATCCAGAAGAGTAAATTGCCGCCCATCTGGCCGATGATTCCGCTTAAGTTGATTGTGTTAAATTCAGCAACAGTAGTAAGAACATTTGGCCAAATTTTTGTAACAGCAACATCTTTGATTGCTGCGGTTTTGAAAGGAGCTGTGAAAATGAATTTAAAACGGTTTATTCCTGAAAATAAAGAAACAAATAAAGCTGAGGAAAAGAAAAAAGTTAGGCCGACGATAAAAGTATTTTTTATTTGTTTAATTTTAAAGTAACTAATGATATTAAATTTGTGGCTTTTAAAATTTAGGATTAAATGGTAAAGGAAGTAAATAGCAATGGTTGCGAAAACAAACCCTAAAATATACCAATAACCTAACCAAGCAATAGAATATAAACCACTAAAAAATCCACCGAGACTGCCATAAATAATTTTTTTCTGAGTAGTTTTGGCTTCAAATGCTTCGACGAACATCCAGGTAATGAATAATGGGAAAAGGATGTTGTAAGGATCAGTATCAGAAAAACCTGCTGGAGTTCTTCCTAATAAAGCTGTGTTAATGGCAACAATCATCGCCGCAAAAAACCCTCCAAGGTTTCCACCAATTTTTCGACCTACAAAAAAAGCTGGGATTAAAGATAAACCAATTATGATTACTGGAAGTAAGAAAAAGGCACCCATTAGGGAGATATCCTTATTGAAGAAATTAAGAAACTTGTATAGCCAGGCACCAAAAAGAGAATTTAAAGGAATATTGGTGATGCCTCTTCCCTCTCGGCCATTTCTTAAACTGAAAATTCTTTCTCCTGCTTCGTTATAACTATCACCAAGTTGACCATATTCAAGATAATTACGCGCTTCTGAGAACCAATACCAAGGATCAATCGCGAGAAGATAAGTTTGTCCATTATCATCTTGTAATCTTGCTTTAAATTGTTGTGATGTTCCTGCTAATTGTTGTTGGACCATCTCTTTATTTTCTTCGAGAAATTTTTGAAATTCTTTACTAATAAGAACATCTTTGTTTTGCTGCGGTAAATTAGGATATTGTTGGTTGATTTCGTTAGCAATTTGGTTTTGATAATAACCATAAACTTGATTTTCGGCCCAGTCATCGGTAACTGGCAGGGAAGCTGGTGCCATTCGAAAGTAAGTGGAGAAGATTAAAGGGATTAGGATTAAGAATAGAGGGATGAGCCATTTAGCGTTCTTTTTGGCAAAAGTGGTTACTTGTTTTAAATCTAAAGAGACTTCATCATCACTAGTCGGTTGAGATTCTGTTTTCTTTTTATCTTTCTTAAAGATATTTTTAATTGAAGAAAAATCAAGTGAAATTGATTCTTCTTCGTTCTCTTTACTTTGATAATCTGATTTGTGAGTAATTGGTTCTTCATCTTTTTTGTGTTCATGGTGAATGTTTTTTTTGTGATGGTGTTCTGGTTTCTTTTCTTTTGGTTTAGATTTAAATCTCTTGAAGAATTTTTTAAAATCAATGGAAATCTCTTCATCATCTTTTTCTTCAACAAAAATATCTTTTTTTTCTTGGTGATGTTCCT
This sequence comes from Nanobdellota archaeon, assembly GCA_018812355.1. Classification (GTDB taxonomy): domain Archaea; phylum Nanobdellota; class Nanobdellia; order Woesearchaeales; family GW2011-AR9; genus JAHJDQ01. The sequence goes on from JAHJDQ010000060.1 coordinate 3,218, forward strand.
CTTTATGTTCAGGTTTTTTTCCTTGATGAATCATAACTGGTTCGCGATGATCGGTTTCATGATGATGAGGTTTTTCTTGATAAAGTTCTGCTTCTGATTCTTTCTCTAAACTCTGATCTAAATGAGAATTAAGCTCTTCTTTTTCTGGAGAATATCCTTTATTTTCTCTTTTTAGCTCTTCTTCCAAGTAAAACACCCCATTCAGCTTTGAAATTGTGATGGCTTTATAAAATTTGTTAGTCTGTATATAATATATCATCCGTCGGATGACGGTACATTCTTTCTCCTAAACGTTTTTGATCGAGAATGTGGCCAATGAAACCAATACTTCTCGCTAAAGCGAAGAGTCCATTTAAATAGCCGATGTTAATGATTTGGTCGATCTCTTCTGTGGTAAATAAATTGGAACTGTCTAAAGCATCTAAGAATAATACTCCTAAACAACCGTCAACGTTTAAAATTAAGTTTTCTGCTTTCTCTAATGTGATTTTTTCTACCTCCAACGCATAATTTAAGTAATTCGTAGTGGGAAAGTTTTCTTGAGCATATCCTTTTAATAATTTGACTCTTTTATCAGGATTAGATTTAGATTTTACTCGATGTCCGATGCCCGGAATGTAGATATTCTTATTTTTCATTTCTTGGACGAATTCTATAGGAGTTTTATTATCAGCAGCTTCTTTAAAATAACGGCTGGCATCATCGATTGCTCCACCAAACTTAGGGCCGATTGTTAATAGTCCGCTGCATAAAGAAGAAATTATATCTTTACCTGCTCTCGCGGCAACGATCGAGTTATGTGCTCCGGAAACAGCCGGACCGTGATCAGCGGTAAGCATGATTGCTGTTTCTAAGAATTTAGTGAAGTAAGCAGGTAGTTGTTTCTTGAACCATAGTAAACCGAGAACATCGCCGATGCTTTTGTTTTCTTGGATGATTTTACTTATGGGGATGTTGTTATAGGTTAATTCATCTCCTTTTTCATTGGAAATTGTATTAGTAAAATGAGTAGCTTTTCTTTGTTCATTTATTTTTGGAATTTCTTCATTCATTTCTTGATTTCTAAACTGAACTGTATCTTTAAAGTTACCGGATTCTTCCGGTAGCCCAAAAAAAACTTTGTTTTTTTCGTGTGTTTGTTGGATTGTTGTTTCTAATTCTTCGAATGAATTAGGAACGATAATTCCTGCTTCCCTTAAAGCTTGATTTTTTGCTTGGGCACTCTCTGCTTCTTTTCCAGCTTTGGCTCCAGCATGGCCGAATTGTACTTCAAAAGGAAACAACTTAGCGCAGGTTCCGGAACACCAGATGATTAATGGTTTAGTGATTATGTTTTCTTTTTTCGCTTGGATAATATCATATTCTGCTCTTCCGCCCAGTTCGCTCATCGCGATGATTAGTTTAATGTTAGGGTTAATTTCAAATCTTAAAATGTGATCTAACAAAGTTGAGCCGGGAAAGACATCTCCGCCAATAGCAATCCCTTCATGAATTCCATCAGTTGTTCGCGCGATAATGTTAAAGAATTCGTTCATTAAGCCACCTGACTTAGAAACTAAGCCGACAGAACCAGGACGATAGAGTTTTGCTCTGATAATATTTTTATTAGTGCCACCAGCATGACCAATTCTAAACTTTCCAGCAATGATTCCTCCGACAGTTGAGGGGCCGATGATTGTTTTGTGATGTTTTTTGGCTAAAGCGATTAATTGTTTAGTTTGCCGTTCCGGAATTCCCTCAGCAACAATGGTAATTGTTTTGATAGTTTTTGTTTCGAGTGCTTGTTTTGATGATAAGTATGCTGATCTAAAAGAAGCGAAATTGATTAGTGAGTCTGTTGTAGGATGTTTTGTGGTTGCTTCTTTAATTGTGGGATAGATTGGGATTAAGATTTCTGTATTACCGAAAAAGAATTTCTGAAAACCTTTTCTTCCAGGGTGGATTATGGCAGAGATGCTCGGAGTAGTTCTTTTAGAAAGAAAGTCGAAGTCAAGCATGCTTTGGATTGGTTTTTCTTTTAGGTTATAGAAAAAAGTTTGCGAGTTCTTGTTGAATAATTGGTAGTTTTCCATTTTAAAGATATTCTTGGGCGATTTTGATGATTTCGGGCATGGAAGTTTCTGGACCATGGACATGCATTTTTAATCCTAATTGTGTTCCTGTTTGTTTGATTAATGCTAAGCCGGCTTCTTCCTGTGGTCCGCCTCTTCTGATGAAAATGGTAATATGTTGTAGTTTATCGGCGTATTCTTCTAGTGCTTTAATGATGCCAGTAAAAGAGTTTTTGATATTGGTAAAGTTCGCAATTCCGCCGACGATGAAAAGTATTTTACCGTTGTTTTTAATCATTAGTTCTAAGATTGCTTTAGCGTAGAGGTAGGATTCTACTGTAGTTGGATTACCACTTGCTTCACCATAGTTAGCAATTTGATTGCCTTGATTGAGATTGGCAATCATGTCTAAGTAAATAATGCTTGCTCCACCTCCTCCAAGAATGTTCCAGATTTTTCCTTGTGGATTAAGGATGGTTAGTTTTAAAGAAGCACCGCTGTTTTGATCTAATGTTTGGATTAATTTTTCTTCAGGAAATTGTTTTTTGCCGAATTCTGGGGGAAAATGTAGTTTTGCGGCGCAAGAATCTAAATGGGCGACGGTGTCTAATAAATGAATTTGATTATCTTTAATCGTAAAAGGGTTGATTTCTAAATAAGTGAAGTCAAAATTAAGGAAGACTTGGTAAATTTCTTTGATGAATTTTTTAATTATTTCGTTATTGGTAAAAGTAATTTCTAAATCATAAATATCAATAAGTGTTGGTACTTCTAAGGTCTTTACTTGCTCCCAATTTTCTTCGATCTCAATGCCACCTTCTTCTGAGAAGTAAATAAGATCATGTTCTCGTTCTGATTTGAAAGCTAAATAGTATTCTTGTTGATGTTCGACGAAAGGTTCGATTAAGAAGTGGGTTAATCTATCAGTAGCTTTGCCGATAGTTACTTCTTTGTTCATATGTTCTTGGATGAATTGTTTTACTTCTTCGTAATTAGCGTTGATCAGAACTAAATTGTGTTTTTTTCGTTTACCGAAGAGTTGGTCCGGTTTGACGACTAGTTTTTGACTGAGGAAAGGGTGTTCTTGGGGGATGGTTTCTAGGTTTGTTGTTTGATTTACTAAAACTGCTTGGTACTCTGTTTTTAATTGTTGATGAAGTATCTTTTTGGCATCATACTCTCTAATCTTCTTTCTGGACATTAACTCTTTTTGGATAGAGCTATTTTATATATATTCTGGAAAAAGAGTCGTTTAAAGAGAGAGTTATGTATAATTAGGGGAGGTGGGTGGGAAGAATGTATTTAAAGAAACGAAAAAAATCCAACATTTTTATGAACAAAGTGAATAAAAATAATAAGTTGGATTTTGCCTGAAATTCTGCTCTGGCATAACTCTCCTTCCGTTAAATTTTAATATTAGCTAGTTTATTATCTTTTTTATGCCTTTATGTGAGATGTGTGGAAAGGATGAAAGGTTAGTTCTGGCAGAGATAGAAGGTGGAGAGTTAAATGTTTGTTCGAACTGTGTTAAGTATGGCACGGTCAAGAAGAAAGTAGAGCTGAAACAGTTTAGAAGCGGATTTCAGCAGAGACCTACTCCCGATCGACCGCAATATAAGATAGTAAGTAATTATGCTGTTTTGATTAGAGGGTCGAGAGAAAAAAAAGGGATGAAACAGGAAGAGTTTGCTAAATTCTTAAATGAACGGGAAAGTATTGTCTCCAAATGGGAGCAAGGTCATTTAATTCCCAGAATTGATGTGGCTCGGCGGATTGGTAAGATCTTAGGGATTAATTTAGTGGAGCTTGAGACTGAGGGAGAAAAGGTTGAGGTTAAGAAGGGCAAATCAAACGAGTTTACTTTAGGAGATTTTGTGAAGATGAGGAAAAGGAAGTGATTTTAATTTTTGTGTTAAAAATAACCGAAAGATTTATAATAAATAAAATATAACAGTTAGTTAATTATAATTAACAAAGAGGGTTAGATAAATTCAGCAATTAGGGCAATCTTAGAGACGATGTTGAGTAAGCGTTACATCGGAGGAAAACATACTCCTGAAGATAAGTTAATCAAGTCGAAAACAAAATGGCTTGAATCTGGTGAAAAAAGAGAATTTGAAAAGGAATATAAGCAATTGGTGAATGAAAGAATCCTCATTCGTGAAAAGAAAAGAACTAAGAAAGGATTGGATTGGCACATCTATCTTAATCCAAGAATGTTGAAAGAAATGTATGAAAAGTTGAGGAGGTAAGAAAAATGGGAACATTTTGTGAAACTTACGGTACTACCATTGAGAATAGAGTACTAGAGCATCTGTTAGAAAATCAGGACCTAGATATAGCTGTCGGTGATATGGCTAAAGAACTTGATATCAGTAGACCAAAGGCTTATGAAGTAATCAAAGAGTTTGAAAGTAAAGAATTTGTTGTTAAGTCAAGAGTTATTGGAAAAACTCAGTTGTATAAATTAAACAAAGACAATATTAGAGTAAAAATATTTTTACGTAATTTCGACGAATGTTTACAGTTGATTATTGAAGAATATAGTGGAAACATTCCGACGATCAGTGCACCGATGAATATTGGAGTAGCGGCTAAACCGGTTTGATGGAAAAATAAGAGTTTACTTTAGGAGATTTTGTGAAGGTGTGGAAGAGAATGTTGTTCACAGATTAATTTATTTGTAAATCATAAATTTTCTTGCACTAGAATTGCCTAAAGTGTAATCTTCTTTTTTTAATCTAAAATTAATCAAGTCTTCCTTTATTAAAATATTAATTATTTTGTTAGAAAAAAAGATTGTTTTCCCTCTAGAATGAACATAAATTTTCTTCTTCCCATGCAATATTAGTCTTTTTAAAATATTATCTTTTAGTTCTTCTTCATCCATATTTTTAGAAACAAAAACTCTAAATGGATGAGATTTGATATAATTATCCCAAATGCTAAGAAATAGCTCTGTACTTTGATCTACTTTTTTTAAACTGTTAAGTATAGGAAAAAGATCTTTTTCAAAAACCTCACCAGAACGAAGCCAGTTATATAGTGTTTTTTCTCGTTCTCCAAATGGATTATAGGTAAAAATTTTTCCTTTTTTTCCTTTTTTCCCTTCATCTTCAATTTTACAAGACTTAGAGGCATATAATAATGCTCCAAGATCTTGCTCAGAAATAAAGGGTTTAAGCTTTTTCATAATCTCTTCATATTCTTGTTTAGGAAAAGCTAAGTCTCCAATCTCTTCTACAAGGTCTTCTCTTGTAAAATAAAAATTTTCTTTGAGAAACTTTTCCTTTTCAATGTCTTTCAATTCTTCAATATAAGGATATACATTCACAAATTCATTCTGAATAAAAGTGCAATTTTTGTAAATATTTTTTTTATTTATGCTGCCTTTCTTATCAACAATTGAAGCTCTAATTTTATCTACTTTAGTTTTAATACTTGCTAACGAGAAATCCGCCATCTTATATTTTCTGGTTAGCCAAATGTGAAGCAAAACAACGAGGGTTGTCGCAAAATAATAAATTTGAACCTTTTGCAATATTTCCTAACTTATCTACAGTTAATTCAAATTCACAAATCTCACATTTAGCAATCTCAAGATTTTCATCTAAAATAAATTCTTTGTCTCCTGCTCTTCTTACTGGAATATCTAAATCATGTAGAAGTGTTTTTGTTTGTTCTTTCCTAAAGAGAATCATGTTTGTTTGTTCCATTTTATCTTAATTATGAAAATTAAACTAATATATAAACTTTTGTTCATAGATTGTTCATTTTCTACTTATCCAATGGGAAGTGGCTCTGGGGGCAAACATTATTTTTTTAAGATAATTTTATATATGATTCTTGATATATTAATCCAATAATGCCCTCAACGAGAATAATTACAATTATCAATGTTGCTCTAGGTTTGACTGCATTAATTTTAATCTTAAGTTTACTAGGAGTGAGTATGCCTAGTGTCGGCAGTGCTCTTTATGCTTTAGATTCAGAAGAAGCAGTTTGTGTGACGAGTTATAAAGATAATTATAAAGAAATGGCTGTGAACTTGTGTTGTATCGAACTGCAGACACAACTAAATAAAGGAGAACCATATAACCAAGAATTAGCTGGATTCAAAGTAAGCAAACATTATTACACTTCCAAAAACACAATTAATTATTTTGTTAACAATAAAGCCTATCGTTATTGTAAGAATAATGGCTTTTTAGTTTAAGAAAATTAAATTATCACAATGGGAAAAAAGAGAGGTAAAAAGAAAGTACATCTAAGTATTTATATCCTTATTTTCTTACTCTTACTTAATGTTGCTTTAGGAATGTTAGGGATTGCTAAGTCAAGAGGTTTATTAATTCCGCAGCAACCAGAACTGACGATTGTTGATAATACAATTAATCTTAACCAACTTTCTTTAGAACAAAAGATTGCTCAGATGGTCGTTGTTCTAGGCGTACAATATT
>JAHJDQ010000061.1 GCA_018812355.1 Nanobdellota archaeon
CCAACCTAGAACATAAAGTTTTCGGGCTGCTCCTCCCTCTCGGTCGTCACGGACGCCCACACACAACAGCAACTATCCGGGATTTTCTGACAAAAATCCCCCAATTCGCTTCGCGAACTGCGGATAGTTGCGATGTTATACTCAATTTTTTCATTGTCTTTTTGCTTCCCCTCATGTTTTTGTCGTCAGTAATTGTGTAAATAACTTTCCCTCAAATAATCCCTAAAATAAATAATAAATGAAGATGGGGAAGCAAAGCACTGAGCTCATTTCAGCAGGGAGCCTTCACATAATGGGATTATGTGGTTCCGTTATCACTACAGCCCAAATTTTTTAGATTTAATTAAAGAGGGGGACTTGAGAAATTATTTTATCTTTCCTATAATAAATTCAAGATTGGAATGGTTTTTAAAGAAAATTAACCTATCTTCATCTCTTGACTTACTTAATGCTACTTTTGCAACTTCAAATTCTTCTGGAGTAAGTTCACCAATGTATTCTGGAGTTGCTAAAAAATCTCCTCCTGGTGTAGTGTCTCTCATCCAAGTTGCAGCTTCACCTTCATTTGGAGTAATACCAAATTCATAATGTAAATAATCTCTACTATGATCAGGGGTCAATTTACGTTCTTTAAGAACAATAGCAACTCTAAAAGAACCTTCTGGTAGATGAGAACCATCAGATCTGTAAAGAAGACCTCTTGAATTTTCGTGAATCATCTTGTAGACTCCACCAACATCAAGTTGTAACCCAGTTACTGGTTCTGCTTCATGTTCTTTCATCTTTGCTTCATCTATTCCTTGTAAGTTACAGACGTCACAAACATATTTTAGTACTTCCTTGACCATGAATTTATAATAATTATAGAAGATATTTAAAGTTATTGGAACAAAACTCTCAAGTCCCCCTTTTCTACTCTCACTTCGTTCAAAATTAATAAAGAATTAAATCTAAAAAACTCCGGCTCTAAATCCTGCTGGAGCTCAGTGCCGACAATGAAAAAACTCTGCGATTTAATGTTCGGAGTGAGGAATTAATCAAAAAAATTCTAGTCTCACTCCAAACTTAAATCTTGGTCTCCCCACTCTGGTCGGGTATGAACTGTCCGAAGTGGATGTGTTACTGGATAAAACAGGATGTAAATATCGCTGTCGTAACAACATACCCTCCCGCGTAGGTCAACGAGTATAACAAGTTTTATCGGGTTCCGTTACGGGTTTCCACTCTGGTCGGATAGTGGATATCGCAAGTTGCTGTATAAGTGGATAAAATCCGCTGTATAACTCTCTGTCGCAACAAGAAATCCTCCCGCGTAGCAACCCTTCACTACTCCCAAATTTTTTTCTCAGGGGTGCCGAGAAAAAAACTTCCGATAAAACTGACGTTAAATACAATCTTTTGTTACCTCTAACGAGGCTGGTACCGTAAATAATAAAAATGCTATTGCCTTCGTTTATACGTCTAAAAACGAGAGAAAAACCAACTACTTTGTAACTGGATATAACATTGTATAAACGGTTCGTTTCACTCTCCCAAATTTTTTTAATGAATCTAAACGGGGGGGAATCGGGTAAAACAACCATTCTAAAAATATGAGGTGGGTAAATTATTATACTTATCTTTTAGAGTCATATTCTCAGAATTACTCTTAAATATAGTCTAAAGAACAATAAAATATATAAATGGAGGAAAAAATGAGGTATGAATGGTGGAAAAATATGGTGGATGAAAAGAAACTCGGGATACTAAAAGAACTCTTTGTTCATGAAGAACATACATTAGAAGATTTAAGAAGACTAGTAAACTTATCTAAACCTTTTCTTAAGATTGAAAGTAAAACCGGAGAAATATTTGTATCTCGTGAATTCCCTTTGAGAGTTCCTGAAAGAGCAATACTTTACTTAATAGGGATATACTTTTCTCGCGAAGCAGGATTAAACAAAGATATTCAAATTACTTCTGGAGTAATTAGTGAAAACATTGACACTATACAAACTACTCTCTCTGGACCTCTCGGAGATCTCATAAATAAAAGAATCATATTTAAAGATAAAGAATCTTATCTTATTAAGTATTATGAGATTGAAAAGCAACTTGACTTTCTTACCAACAAATATTTAGTAAACAAAGAATTCACAAACTCAATTCAACCCAAACAAAAGAAAATAGCTAAAAAATCTATTATTAAAAAAAGTAAAACGAGAAAAATAGTATCCAAAGATGAAAAAATAAAACAACAGCTACCAGAAGATGTTGTTGAAGAGGATTTGAAAAAATTTGATTTATCAATTGATCAACTAAACACTATTTTTAACCAAGATAAAAACAATATAATTCTTTTGAGAGGATTTAAATGTACTAATTATAGGGAAGAACATTTAAAATCAAGTTTACTTTTATTAACTGCAAATAAATTATTTTGTGGACAAAGTGAAATTGATTCCTCCTTATTTAGAGAAAACTTAAATCTGTCTGGAGTTCACCTAAGAAATATTAGTACTACACTCAAAAATTTTTCTACAGATATAATACATAAAAGAGGACCTATTGGAAGTACAAACACAAAATATCAATTAACAAGCTTAGGGTTACAAAATGGTATTATTCTAATAAAAGACATAATTAATAATACTTCTAACTTTAGCCCACAATTTAAACGTCAATTACGTGTTGAAAAAGCTTCACCAATTAAGATAGAGCAGAATAAATTGCTTGAGAATATTCAATCATTTGCTAAACACAATGAGATTGATGAAAATAAATTAAGAACCTACTTTGATTTTCAACCAGATAATTTGAGAATTCTTATCGGGCTAAAAGAAAAAGTTAGAAAAACAGCACAGATTAAAACTTTAATGCTTTTAGGTGTTTTATTGAAAGAAGTTTATCAAATAAACAATTTTGATGGAAAAACATTGCTAATGATTAGCAGAATAAATTGTGATCGTTTAGATCTTTTAGATTCAAACAAATATTATAATAAATATTTTTCAAAGAAATCAAAAGCAGCAATGCAACTGACCTACTCTGGAGAGATTCATGCAATTAAGATGATTAAAGAATACGTAAAAAAACAAGACTGCGAATTATAATGAAACAAATCCAAGAATTTTCACGTAATATGAAAGAGTTTGATAAAAAGCTGTCCAAGAAAAGTACATATATCAGAGATTCAAAAATAAAATTGGTATTGAGAGATTTTTATGTTGAATGGAAAAAAAATATTATTAAGAAACTTAAAAGTATAAACATTGATAAAAATTCGGTTGAAAGATTAAATATAGAATTCACTAAATTTTATGAATTTTCAAAAAAAGACTTTTTTAAGAAAAAAGAGTTGAAATCCATCTTAAGAAGAGTAAACCAAATTTTTCTTGATGATGTAATAATCAAAATCCAGACTTCAAGTGATGAATTAGAAGCCATTTCTTCAATCTTGGACCAGTATTTATTAAAAATAAAAAATCCTGAAGAAAAAGATTTTGCCGAAGATGCAATTTCGTGTATTTCTATCAAAAAAAGAAAACCAGCTATTATTGTTGGCTGGGTTTTAGTCATGTATAACTTATATATAAAAATTAATAAAGAGGGATTTGGGAAATTTAATAATGTTTACGCTCAGAAATTTGGAACTAGAAATCCCTCATTTAAACGCGTCAAGAAATTGGATGATTTTGAGTATTTTCCCGATCAAGACATCATATTTTCTTGCGAAGATTTAGGTATCCTTGATAGAAATGAGAGGAGGATATTAATTGATGATTGTTTAAAATTAAGAAATATGTGTTCTCATCCCGGAAAATACAACCCAGGAATTAAATCAACAGAGGTTTTCTTTGAGAAAATTATTGATATTGTTTTATCCAAAACTTAATCATAATTCTTTTATCTCATTCAAAATTTAATCAAGATGAAATTAAATATAAAACTCTAGAATCTCACTAAACCGCTTTCCTTTAAATTTTTCTTCCCACTGGACTACCAAACCATCAATTCTATCATTGATTAATTCTATAAAATTTTGATCTAACAATCCAGAAGTTGAGTCAGAGATTATTTTGATAACTTTCTTAAAATAATTTTCTTCTTCAGCAATAAAATCCCATAACTCTCTTCCTATTTTTGTCTGATTTACAGGATCCTCCAAATTACCCATGATCTGAGCAGAAATTCTATCTCTCTTTCCATAAGTCATTCCAAGAAATGCTTTTTTGTCTTTAGCTTTAATTTTTGAAATAGTATCATTCAAACTTTGTACCATCCCAACATTCATAGTATTTGGGCCAGACTTTACTTGGATATAATATTCATCAGAATTTAAGCATTTTTTCAAATCAAAATTTTTCCCGGTTAAAGATTTGTCTCTTGAATCATTGTCTTCACAACCAACATACTTAACCATTTTTTCTACACACATGCCCCAAGAAGTAACTACAGAACGAGTTACAGATTGATAGATTACAAATGAAATAATATCTTTTGGTTCTGTAAGATCTAATGCTTCCATTAATAATGGATTAATATCAATATTATCTAAATTTAATGCAGAAATCATTGAAACTTGTGAATGGATAAAGTCGTGCGATAACTTAAAAAGCCACGCTTGTCTTACTTCAAGAGTTGGCGGAATAATTTTTTTAACATCCATAATAGATTTAATTTGTTCATCACTAATAATCCTCTTATCTTTACGGTTTTTAATCTGAGAAAAATCTTCTGGTTTAGCTTCTAAAAATTCTTTAAGTGAATCAAAATTTTCAACAATGGCTCCTGCTTTTGAGGGGCCTACACCAGAAGCTCCTTTAGCTAATTCATATATCAAGTCCTCTTCATATTTTTCTTTTAGTTCTGATAATTTCATCTTAAAAATGTTTTTCTATGTGGCTTTTTATTTCTTTCCCTATTGCATTAGCTAATCTAATGGGGACAGCATTTCCAATTTGCTTGTATTTTTGAATTGTGTTGCCCTGAAAAGCCCAACTTTTTGGGAATTCTTGTATCGCTGCATATTCAGCAACAGTCAATGGTCGTAATTTTCCAGGATGGCACATGTCTGTTCCTGGTTGCTTCGGTGAAGTACATAAAGTAGGAGATGGTTGAAAATAAGATAATTTTCTAAAAAAGCCTGTTTTTCCACCACCTAATTTTAATTTTGCACCCATTGCTTCTTTTTGTAACTCGGGAGATAAATTTTTCCAATACCCACCCGGAGGAATTAACTTAAGAAACTTTTTCCTTTTCTCATTATACTCCATTCCTTCTTCATCCTGCTTCAAATTTTTTATAGCATCTCCAAGAGTTCGCCATTTCTTAACCAAACCACCTTCTTTAGAGTGTGTTTTCGTTGGAAATGAAACTTTTTTATCTATTAATGTTCCCATAATAATTGTTCTTTCTCTCTTTTGTGGAGCCCCATAATCAGCAGAGTTTAATACACCCCAATTAAGAGTATAACCTAATTTTTCAAATTTTTTTCTCAGAATATTTATAACTAAATTGGAGTCAGAATCTCTTTTTGTAAAATGAGGTTTTGGTTTTTTAGGGTCAGCCCTAATATATCTAAATTGCTTTACATTCTCAAATAAAAATGTTTTGGGTTTAATTTCTTCTACTAACCTTACAAAATCAAATATGAGAGTTCCTCTTGAATCTGTAATGGAACGCATTTTACCAGCACTACTAAATGATTGGCATGGCGGACCACCAAAAATCAAATCAACTTCTCCTTTTTTTAATCCTGCTTTTTCAAGTAATTCCTTTGATGATACATCTTTAATACTCTTATCTATAATTATTGAATGAGAAGCGTTTTCTTTTAATGTGGATACACAATGTTTATCATTCTCAACACAGGCTTTGACATTAAATCCTGCTTTAGAAATACCTATGTCTAAACCACCGGCTCCTGTAAATAAAGATATTGCATTTAATCCCATCTTTCACCACTCTTTTTATATTCTGTTAGTATTATAGCAGATATATAAAGCTTACGCGTACTTGTCCAGTGGGTAGTGGCTCATTTAATGAGCTTCTTCAATTCATCCACAATCCAGACCATTCCTTCTGTATCCAATCCACAATAATTAAGCAAATCTTGTCTCAATTTATTATGGACTTCTTCATTATTCTTAATATGCGAATTAAAATACATTATGGAAGCATCTCCACCATTATTAATTTCTAAATTATCATAACCTTTACCTGTAATTGCAGGAAGAACTTTCTTGATTGAATATCTTCCTTTCTGAGTAGGGCAATAATAATGGAAGTTTTGGAATGGAACCGCCAAATCAACAATTCTACCTAAAACCTTATTTACCCATTCTGCGTGTTCGGGAAAATCTTCAGCTAACTTTGTTAAAACCATTATTTCAAAAGACTTATTGAAAACAACAACAGAACCATTTCCTTCAATTTCTCCTTTTAGTTGTTCTAATAACTTCAAACGAGGATCTTTTGTTCCATCTGCAAGATATTCAAAATGTTCCAACTTTCCATCTTCGTGCTGAATATGTAAAGAATATTGAAATGGAATTTTCTGATATGGTCTTGACTTATCATAAATTGGTACAGCAGTATCAAATGTTTCAAAGTCAAAATGATAAAGAGGCCATTTCAAAGTATTCATAAAATGTTTAATATGTTCTTTAGAATAAACCACTTGACATTTATTGACAGCTTTTCTGATAACTTCATCTTTTGGTTTTAATTCTGTTTCTTTAGGAATATCTTTAATATCAACAATTCCTTGATGAAAGAAATTCCAATATTGTCGCCAATTTGTAAGATGTAAAACATTATTTGTCGGAAGAGTTCCCCAACAATGCTCTTTTAATGGACAGGGATATGGTTTATTACAATTTACAGTAATTGTAATTGGTGGCTCACAATCATCTTTGATGGTTTCTAAATATTTTTGAGCATTTCCTTCAATGTCATCTATTAATTCAACTTGCTCAGTAACATCTTCTTTAGAAACTAATTCTTTTGCTTTAATCTTACCTTTCTTTACATATTCTTTATTTAGAAACAGAACAAAGCATTTATTGATTTTGAAACCAGCTTTTTCTAAGACATATTTTTGAAATGCTAAGTCAGGAATATGTTGCTTCTTTACTTGTGTTGTAGATTTAATTTCATATAAATTCCAGTTATCTCCTACTGGTTCAAAAATATCTGACCTAACAAATAAATCTTCAAATTGAACTCCTGCTTCAAAAATTGTTTTCTTTTTTTTGATAGCTTCTTGAGTCTTTTCAATATTCTCTTTTCCTCTTGTTCCAGATAAATCAACAGCTTTTGGAAAAAGAAGATAAACATATTTCTCAAAATCATGCCCTTGATCAAACTTATGCTGATCTGCAAGAGATACTTCAGGAAGTTGCTTTCTATCTGCAAACCAAAGCAGCCTTTGACATTGCTCTCCTTTCATGTATGCTGATTTGGATAGTTTAGTCATTTTCTATAATATCTAAAAACTTTTTAAATGAACTTAATGTCTTTATAATTTCTTTGATTAATTCATTCTTCTCTTTAAGAAGCGATTCCCCTCTATTGATTCTTCTTCGTAAATGAATCCCTGGAAAATATGGGTTCTTTATTTTACTCAAAAATTGAACTAAATAATTAATATCCGATACTTCAGAGATTTGACTTAGTTTAATTGAAAAAACAGGGAACCATCTTTCATTCCCAGGCATTATTTTATTTCCTGTTTTTGGCCTTCTTTCTGAAATGATTAATTCGGAATCAAAACCTTCAGACTTTTTCTTGATTTTATTAATTAAATCTAAAAAAGCAGTATTATCCTGCAAATTCTTATATAATACGCCTAACGGTTTTTTCTTATCATTAATCCCACCATTCCTAATTACTGCATTTATTTGAAATTCATCACTAGAAATTTGTAAAGTGAAATTACATTGACCAAAAGAATCATTATGCCGAGATTTTCTTCTAATAGCAACCCATGCACTATAATAAGCAGGTATTTTTTTTGGTATATTACCTACTTTGATATCTTTAAATTCATTTAACTCTACAGGCAAATTAGATTTTATTTCATCTGCAAGAGTTTGCATTTTCATCTTGATTATAGGAAGATAATACTTGTTATAATTTACAAAAAAATCAAAATCATCTTGTCTAAATCCATTAAAATTTGTCAATGTAGCCACCTCCAAGTATTCTACATATTGATTTATTAAATTTGATACTGGTTTTAATTTTGTATCATTTTTGATCTTATTTTTAACCTTAAGTGCTATTAAATATATTTGTCCCCATGTTAAAAATTTTATATTCTTGGCTGACACATTCTTTAATTTATCTAAATCTGAGGAATGATTAGTTATAACTAAAAGCTGATCAGTAGGTTCTATTGTAGATAAGTGATTTTCAATTTGTCTTAAATCTAATCTTGCTCTAACTTTGGCTTCAATAAATAATCTTTTACTTGGTAAAACTATCAAAGCATCTGGCCTACTATTCTCATCGTTAATTTGAAGCTGAAAAGAAATTGCTTTTTGAGTCCTTATTCCTATTTTCTCCAACAAGTTATTTAAAAACATATCAAAGTTTAAACAATGACAAAATTCTAAAACATTAATTAAAGCTTTAGTTGTATTATCTTCTATTTGAACATTATTTTTACCTTGGGATGATGGCCCCCTATAGTAATAAAATCTTCTTTTTCCACCAGTGTTTCACTGGTGGCCTACATCCATTAGCACAATGATTGGAAAAAGAAGGGTCAGAAATTCGACCGAGCCGTAGGCGAGCATGCCCCTAGTCTGTTACTAGGGGTGTCGGATTTCTTTGACAAGATTTTGATGTGGATCTTTCATTATCTATCACTACTAATAGTCTACATTTAAATAATTAACTTAAAAAACTCCGATTCCCCCAATTAAAAACTAAATACTAACTAAAAACCCGATTCCCCCCAGTGCTACGCACATATAGTCTGCTACGCAGTTATTGATAACGATTCATTAAAAAAACTACGGCAATAGCATGTATTTACGGTAACAAAAGACTTCTGCGCTCACTACGTTCGCTTGACCACGCTGCGCTCTCGCTGACGCTCGGGGTATTTAACAGCAACTATGCGGAAAGTCCCTCAGCTCGGGACATTTCCCAAATTGTTTATTATCCTTCGGATATAAACAACTTCGCATAGTTGCG
>JAHJDQ010000062.1 GCA_018812355.1 Nanobdellota archaeon
AGCTTTAAGATTGATCCTAAGTGGGCTGTTGTTGAGTTGGGGGAAGCATGTGATGTAAGAGATGGAACTCATGATAGTCCTCAATATGTTCATGAAGGATATCCTCTTGTTACTTCAAAAAATGTAAAAGATGGAACAATTGATTTTACTAATGTTAGTTATGTTTCAAAGGAAGATTTTGATAATATAAATAAAAGGTCTTTAGTTGAAGATGGAGATATTATTATGCCTATGATAGGAACAATAGGCTCTCCAATTGTAGTAAAGAAAGATAGAGAATTTGCGATTAAAAATGTTGCTTTAGTTAAATTTAAAGAAAATAAAAAAGCAAATAATTATTTTATTAATTATGTTTTATCTAGTGAACTTTTTGAATCTTATATTGATAAAGTAAGTAGAGGTGGAACTCAGAAATTTATTTCTTTGAAGAATATAAGAAATTTTAAGACACCTCTTCCACCAATTGAAACTCAAAAAGAAATAGTTGCTAAAATTGAAGAAGAACAAAAACTTGTTAATTCTAATAAGCAATTGATTGAAATTTTTGAGAAGAAGATTAAAGATAAGATTGCAGAGGTTTGGGGGGAATAAAGTGGCAAGAAAGAGAAGCTTATTCTCCGAAAGACTAAAACTTATTGAAAAGTCAAGAGAAGCTGCTCTCTCAGCAGTTCAAATTTATAATAATCCTCTTACAAAATTTAAGACTGAAAGTTTTATTGTTCTTTTTAATATTGCTTGGACATATTTATTACATGCTTACTACAAAAATAAGAAAATAGATTATAGGTATTATGAAATAAAAAATGTTAGAAAAAAATATTTACGTAACCCTGATGGGACTATTAGATATTGGGATTTGATGCAATGCTTGAAAGAAACGACGTGTCCATTAGATGAACATACAATAAATAATCTTAAATTTTTGATTGGATTGAGAAATGAAATCGTTCATAGGAGTGCTCCTGAATTAGATTCTTATCTTTCTGCTCGTTATCAGGCATGTGCTTTGAATTACAATCACTACTTAAAAAAACTTCATGGTAAAGATCATTCTTTAGATGAAAATCTTGCTTTAAGTTTACAATTTGCAGAATTGGATTATGATCAAAAAGCAATTATTAAAGATAAAAATAATAAGATTCCTAAGAATATTCAGACATATATTGCTACTTTTGACAAAGGATTGGCAGGAGATCATTTATCTCACGAAAGATTTTCATATAAATTATTATTTGTCAAAGTCAATGCTAAAAGAATTGGTCAAGCAGACAGAGTTATTGAATTTATTGACCCCAAATCGGAATTAGCCAAAACAATCACTAAAGAATATTGGGTTAAAGAAGACAGAGAAAAGCTAAAATTCATACCATCACAAGTTATTCAAAAAGTAAAAGAAGCTGGTTTTTCCGATTTTAATATGCATAATCATACCCTATTTTGGAAAAAACATAAAGCGAGAGACCAGTCTAAAGGTTATGGTGTAAAAGTAGTTAAAACGTGGTATTGGTATGAAAATTGGATTGATTTTATTATATCTGAATTAAAGAAGGTTCAAAATGTATAATAAAAAAGGTCAAGCAGAAATTCAAGCTGTTATAGGTGGTATAATTTCTATTCTCATAATTATAGTGTTTATTTCTGCAATGATTCCAGTATTTCAATCTCTTACTGGTGCTGATCAAAAACAAGCTGAAATTAATAAGTTAGTCAATGAAAATACGGCACTTAAACAAGAGTTATCTATTATGGACGTGAAAGTATCACAATTAAATGCTTTTCTTGACTCTTTAAATTCCACAATTGGAGAAAAAGATACCATCATTTCTAATATCACTGGTCAATTAACAGAAAAGGAAAAAGAGATGAGCGATCTTTCTAAAGAATTAGAAAGCTATAAAGAAAAAGAATATTTGCCATCTATAAATAATAATTATTACAATATTCTTAATTATGTTGAAAGAATAGAAAATAAATTTTATACAATCAATCTCGCAATTAGTCTTATCTCTTTAACTTTATTGGGGATAGTCGTTAAGATATTTGGTCTTGACGTAACAATAAAACTGATGTTGAAAAAATTGAGATCAAGAAAGAAGGATAAAAATGGTTCAAAATGATAAACCAGATTATATTTTTTCAGAGTATTCTGAATTTTTAGAATTTCTTCCATTACATTTTGAATTAGCTGAAGAGGAAGAGTACATTAAGAATTTAATTGAAACTTTTAATATTAATTATCATTATGATAAATTTGAAAGTGCTTTCTTTAATCTACACATTTTGTATATGATTGCAATTTATTCATATATTCTAAAATTAAAAAATAATGACTTAGAAGATTTCTATATGTCTTTAATCAGCTTAGATAAGAGTGAAGTGAAAAAATATCAGGATAAATTCAAAAATAAGAAAATCAACTTATTTGATTTTAGTATGTTTAAGGAAAAGAATGTTTTCTCTTTTTTTGAATCATTAGGTTTTTCAAAACAAGATCTAAAATCAATATCAGAAAGTGTTGAAAAAAGAAATGTTTATGCTCACCCAAGAGGGCGAATTATTGTTAAAACATCTAATGAATTAAATGATTTGATTCAAAAAAATATATATTCTCTTGAAAAGATACATTTAGAGATGAAATCAAAAGTGTGTAATTTATTCATTGAATTTATTGATAAAAATTTTGACGATTTTGAAGATGAAATAAATGAGGTAGAAAGCTTAAATCAAAAAATAAAGCAAGAACAAGACAAAGAACAGATAAATTTGTTAAAATATGATTTAGATAAAACTATCCAATTAATAAAAGAGAAAATTAGAGATTTTTTTATTCAAGAAAACTATCTGAATAAAAGAGATGTAAATGAATGTTTACAGATTAACTTTGATGAACATTCTGCTATTACCCGATTTGAGGATAAAAAGAAGTTATTTGAGAGATTTAAAGAAATATTTAAAGAAGAATAGATAAAACTCCCCCTATCCGTTTTTTAGAACTCCCCCATTAAATTATAAATTATTTTACGAAGTAAAAACTATATGTGCGTAGCACCGAACTCCCCCCTCGTTTCGTTTTTCTTTTAGTCGGCAAAAATTTGGACGTAGTGAAATGAAGTCGTTAAATCAATGTTAGAAATAGTCACGAAGTGATTGTTTGAGTTTC
>JAHJDQ010000063.1 GCA_018812355.1 Nanobdellota archaeon
AACCATTCTTTATAATTTACAATTATCAATCCACTTACAAAAACCACATTCTTCAGAAGCTTCAGGCATTTCTCCCTCTAAACATTTAACAGCTTTCTTAAAAATATTTTCAGCGTTTTTGATATTAACTTTAATTTTGATGATATCAGTATTAAAACAAACGTGACCATTTTCTTCAACTTTGTGAGGGTGATAAAATATTAAGTAGGTATATTCTTCAGTTTCATAACCATTCTTTCTTAATAAGAAATTGTAAATGTCCATCTGATCTTGATAATGTTCGTGGGTATCTTCTTTTAATGGATATCCTCGTGTTTTATAATCCAAAACAACTAACTTTTTGCCTTTAACAAGAATATTATCAACAGCTCCTCTAAAAAGATTGTCTTTTTTATCTTTCCATTGAATACCTTTAAAATTGCTTCTCCAAACTTTAAGCAATTCTTCGTCATCAAATAACTTATATCCTTTTAGTTCAGATAATTCAGGGGGTAACTCTCCTTTCTTCATGAACTTATCAAAATGCTCTTTCAGGATTCTATCCATCCCGCTAGGTAAAGATGGAAAGATTGTATCGGGTCGTTTAATCTTCTTATTGAAATTAAGCCAGAAACATCTAGGGCATTCTTTTAATAATGATAAACTTGATGGGCTGAATTTATATGACATTCTTTTTTATATTCGTGTAGTTGAAGTAAAACACTATGTTGAATCTTCTATCTCTGTTTCTGTTACAACTTCTGTTCCAGAGAAATTTTCACTAATTTTCTTAAATATGTTTAAATAACCTCTTGCGATATTTTTTTGAGCAGGTGATTTGATTAGTCTTCTCTCTTCCTCGTCAACTCGACTATGATCCTTACTATTCCGATATAGACCAAGTAAATGAATTGCTTCTTTGAACTGTGAAACATCTTTAAATTTATCTCCACCAACTACAAATATTTCTGAAAAAAAAGATTTCCAATTGTTTTCTTTAATGATCATATCATTAATTTGACCTAAATCTAATCCCTTGTATAATTTTCCTTCTGTAACATATTTAGGATTTCTGCCAATATCACCCTTTGCTTTAGCTAATAGGGAATTATATATTCCTCCGGGTAAAATATCAGTTGATTTTCCTTTACACCAATTTGGATTTTCGTGGATCTTAGAGATTACATAGTTAATAAGTTCTCGAAGTTCCCCTTCCAATTCCTCTGTGCTTTGTACAATATCATTAATTTCAAAATCAAGATCATCAAAATCAAACTCTCTGAAACCTTTAGCAACAAGTATTGAACACATTCTTCTTACGCTATTGTCTCTATTCCCCAACCCTGCTGTATTTAGAAATTCAAGTAATTTTTCTTGAGAATTAATTTCTCTGAGATGGTCTACAATTGGCGTAATGTAATTATCAAAATCTTCTTTGGTTGGTTTTACTATCTTGCCTCTGTTCTTTCTCTGAGTTGCTACAAGAATTCTTTCATAAAGTGCAACAAGAACCCAAATAAGTCCTTCTTTTACTCGACTATTAAGTAAACTGCTAATTCCATATGGTGCCGATTCACCTGTTTGTTCAGAAATTTCTTCATCTTTATTTATTGCTATCGATAAAAATAAAGCCAAACTCTTAGCTAACTGATTAATCGCTTCATTAATTCTATTTAAAGTTCTTCTATCAACTCCCCGAAAAAATGGATTTTGAGCTGCATTTGTGCTTATTTTTGGAAGAATAAGTTTTTTTCTATCAATTACATCTTTAAGTCCTGTTAAACTAAATTTTCTGGAATTACTTAATCCATGAGATGGGATTTTAATCTTATTATAGAAATAATTATTTACCTCTTCTACTTTATCAATAGTGTCAACTTTCTTAATGACGTTAGAAATGATTCCTAACACAGAAGTTGGATCGGCTTCACCAGCAATATCAATTATATAACAAGCATCAACTCCTTTTTGTTTATCATTTATATCTACAAAAATTTGTCTCTGTTGAGCAACATTTGATTGGTGTAATAATGTTACAAAAACACGATCGTTAGATGTTGGACTTCTTTGAGGACGCGAAGTTGAATTTTTGGAGTATGAATATAATCGATGTTGTCCATCTACAATCCAAAAAACCCCATATTGATTTGGTAATTTAAGTTTAACTAATTCTGAATCTCCAATCTCTTTATTTTCAAATTCAGGATCTTCAATTTCAGTATTAAAACGCGTAGCAATAATGATATTTCCTGGGATTATATGTCCTTCACAAAATAATGGTGGTACTTTATTATCTATATAATTAATAATACTTTGACATCTAGAACCACTGATCATTCTTTGATAATATTCTTTCTTTCGTGCCTGCCTTCTAGCAACTGTAACATAGGGCAGTATTTTTTGAGGGGTTACGGTGAAATTATAGCAAGTAAAACCATTTATTTTATTCTTAAATGCAGGAATTTCTAATGATTCTGCAGAATGGAACTTGATATTAAAATCCGCAAATAAATGGTATCGTGAAATATCTTCAGATAATTCCTCTTTTATACTATCATAATATTCAACCAAGCTTTGATCGAATTCTTCGGCTTTTAATGGGTTCTCATTGAGGGGACTCCTCAAAGCAGATTTATCGGCTTCTGTCCAAACAATATCTTTTGTAACAATTAATAATACAAAATGGGTGAAATTTCTGAATGCCCCTCCTCTATAAGTAGATAATTCCTTTATAGCATTTATTGTTTTTTTTCGAAAGTCTTCAATATCTTTTTTTAAATACTTTCTTCCCAACTCTTGTTTTGTTTTACATTCACCAATAAATAAAACATTGCTTCCTCCCATGCCAGCTACAAAGTCAATAGGTTTGCCTCCTGGCCTAAAATTATCTCCACCATCCACTACATTAAAACCTAAACCGCGGAAGAACTGTTTTACATCATCTTCCCAATCAATTCCTATTTGTCTGTTGCTTCTACGGGACATCTCACTTATATATTCTTACAACTTTAATAATTTATCTGTTCTCTTTGAAATATTCTTAATTAACTTTATCCCGCCAACCTCTTTCATCATAATATTAATTGGAACAAGTCTACCAACAGTAGTATGCCTATAATTATCCTTTTCATCTTTAGTTGTGGTTTTACTTTCTTTAAATCGTTTCATATTAGCAAGAAACCATTCCTTTGCTACTCCAAGAGGCATTATATACATACTGTCCCATTTTGTAAAGTAATAAAACAAGTATTTGGCTTTACTTTTAACAAAACAGCCAGGCGTTCCTAAATCTTCATTACTTAGTGTTTCCAGCCAAAAATTTCCAGTGGTATATTTATCTGTCTTAACCTCAATGGAAATCATAAGTTCTTTATCTTCTTTTTTATATACCCAAACTAAATCAATATCGTTCTTTTGATAATCTGGATCATCTTCTACATTTTTTACTGAAATAGTCTTTTTGAGAAGTGATAAATAATCACAAACAACACTAATTCCTTTCTTAGAAAAATCGTTCTTTTCAGTAAATGTATAAGACTTAACCATGTTGGATTACCAACACCTATCATTTTTAAAGAATAATATCCTTTAAAACCCCTTGTTTAATCAATTCAATATTAAATAAATATTTATTTTTGCTAAATGTCTCAAATAATGACGTCTTTGTTGTAACCCAACCCACCCCATCAGTAATCCAGATTAAATCTATCTTTTGATTAGATAAGAAATCAGCTAAATATTGATATTCTCCTGCAGTTGATTTTAATTTTGAACCGCCACCACCATAAAAGTTAGTTTCAACCAAATAAATCTTATTTTTTAATTTATTAAAAATAGCAAAATCAAAAATTCTATTAGTTTTGTCTAATGTAATCTCAAAACCCCACTTTTCTTTAATTTTCGTTTGTGTTGCTTGAGGGATATATTCCAAGTTGTTTTCTTCTGAAAACTTTTTGATCATTCCTTCAACTATTTTTTCCATTGATTGACCAGTTCTGTTTTTTCTGGCATTAGTATCCATGCCTACTTCAACACCAACACAGTAATCAACAAGATTTTTTACATCTTTATTTTCAAAAAGTTTTTTTAATCCTGATTCCTTAAAGAAATTTAACAAATCATCTTTTAATTCTTTAGTAAGTTCTTGTGTTGGATCAAATAAACTACTCTTATTTTCAAAATTTAGTTCTTCAAAATCATCAATTATCTTGATTTCCCTTATTTTATTGTTTCTAAGTGCAATTAAAATAGGTAAAACTTTTCTTACTTGAGGATATTCCTCAATTAGTTCCAAAAATTCTTTTTCTAAATTTTGTTTTCCAATAAGAACATTCATTAAATTTAATTCTTTTTCAACTAAAATTATGTTTTGCTTAACTTTTTTAAAATCAACAAAATAATCCCAAGTAAAAATTGAATCTTTCAGTGTGTCAAGTAGATAATCAAAAATAACCTTTTTATCATCCTTTAAGTTCAATTTTTGGTAAGTTTTCAAATATTCCATTTTAATTAACTTTTTTGAGTTGCTTTAGAAACAACAACAAAAATTTCTTTCTCTTGAATTATTGCATCCATGAGTTCCCTAAAAACTCTTGCAGGTTTTTCAGGAGGAGTATTTTTCTCCATTTTAATCATTAATTCAATAAGATGACCAATAAAATCAATTTTATATTCTCCATAATTATTTAGTTCTTCAAATTCTTTGAGTTTTTCATCAGTAGTTTCTGTTAATTCACATTTTTGTCTATCTTCTTTGCTTTTAAATCCTTCAACCCTATCATATATATCCCTAAGATATCTCATAAATTTTAATGTAAGTTCTCTATTATGTTCTTTTTTGATTAATAAATCAATAACCCAATGGATGTGTTTAGGAGTTCTTATTCTTTTTCCTTCTTCTTTATATTTAATCAAAATGTCATGTTCTGGATTAGCACCCCTACTGCCTTCAAAAACACCGATAACCGTACCATCATGTAGTCTAATCTCTTTAATAGATGTTTTTCTTGGTTCTCCTTTAGGTTTATATTCCATTTAACTATAGTGAAAATAGTCTCATATTTAAAAATGATCTAAAACTTTTGATCATTGATCGTAGTCTTAAGATCAAGCACCAAAAAGAATATAAACGAACTAACATCCATACTAAAAAAGATGGAATATTTCAAAAGAG
>JAHJDQ010000009.1 GCA_018812355.1 Nanobdellota archaeon
TGATGATTCTGTGGCTAGTTATACAATGACAATTGATGTTACTGCTGATAATGATGCACCTACCGCTGCTGATAATACAGTTATAACCCTAGAAGATACAAATCATACTTTTATAGAAGCAGATTTTGGTTTTTCCGATGTTGATGTAGGAGATGCTTTAGTTTCTGTACAAATAACGACTTTAGAAACTGTGGGAACGTTGCAATTAAGCGATGTAGACGTAACTCTTGATCAAGTAATTTTAGTAGCGGACATTACCGCGGGTAATTTAGTATTTGTTCCTGTCGCGGGTAGCAATGGCGCTGCTTATGATACCTTTGGATTTAGTGTTAATGATGGAACTGTTGATTCTGTTGCTTCTTACACAATGACAATTGATGTTACTGCTGTTAATGATGCCCCTACTGCTGCTGATAATACAGTTATCATTGATGAAGATACAAACCATACTTTTGTAGAAGCTGAGTTTAATTTTGCTGATGTTGATGTGGGAGATGCTTTAGTTTCTGTACAAATAACGACTTTAGAGACTGTTGGAACGTTGCAATTAAGCGATGTAGACGTAACTCTGGATCAAGTAATTTTGGTAGCGGATATTACCGCGGGTAATTTAGTATTTGTTCCCGCCGTAGATGGCAATGGTACGGGTTATGACTCATTTGAGTTTACGGTTAATGACGGAGATGATGATTCAGTTGCTAGTTATACAATGACAGTTGATGTTACGGCTGATAATGATGCTCCAGTCGTGCAAACTATTGATGATCAAGAAGTTACTGAAACGAGAGAGTTTAGTTTACTAGTTATTGCAACTGATCCTGATAATGAACAAAGTGAACTCTCTATTAATGAGGGAACCTCAACTCTTCCTAGTTGGTTAACTGTAAACGGAGATAATCCGATGTTACTAGTAGGAACCCCAGAAAATGATGACTTAGGAATAAATACTGTTTCCATTATTCTTAGTGATGGTATTGATGATTCTGCAGTAGAATCATTCAATATTACTGTCATTCCGGCTTTATCGATAAGTAATGTTCGAGTAAATACAGTTAGTGTCACAGAAGATGAAACAACAACTAACTCTGTTAAACCAAACGAAGAGATAACAGTTCAGTTTACTGTTACTAATGGTCTTGATCATGCCATTACCGGAATTAGTGCAGAACTGACTACAGCAATCGCTGGTTTTACTTTAGAAAGTGAAGAAACAATTAATCTTAATGCCGAAACAAATTCGCAAATTACTTTAACCGGAATCTTACCTTTAACAACAGTAGAAGGGGAGTACAATATTGATCTTGCTGTTGAAGGGAGAGATTATAATGACTCGGACATAGTTCATAGTGATTCTTTCAGTTTTAGTTTAGATGTACAACAAGATGCTGCTGATGTAAGTATTACTAACTTAAATTTGGAAGATGAAGAGGGGATTACTTGTAAATCTTCAACTACACTTACAGTTGAATATACTAACAGAGGAGAAAACGATGAAGATGATGTGGTAATAACTGTTACTGGTCCAAACGATTTAGAACTTTCTACTGAAAGTGATGCCGGCTTTGATTCAGAAATTAATAGTGGTGAAGAGTTAACTTATGATTTTAGTGTTCCTACAGCTAATTTTTCTTCAGGAAGTAACAGTTTAACAGTAACTGTTTCCTACCGTGATGATTTTGAACAAGATACGGAGATCATTAGTATTACTAAAAATAACTGCCTAGATACTTTTACTCCCGCTGAGAACAACCTTTTAGTTGCTGATGGAGAAAATATTGATTTTAGTGTTGGTTTAAGTGAAGAAGGCTTTGATGATGAAATTACTTGGACAGTAACTGATGAAGATGGAGTTGAAGTTGATACTGACCATGGAGATACTTATACTTTCTCTGAAGATGAACCGGGAACGTATACTGTTACAGTAACTGTTAGAGATGAAACTAATTCCTGGACAGTTCAAGTTACTGATGTGCCTTTATCAGATAACTTACAAGTCAGCACTGATCCATTAATTTTAGAAAATGCCTACGGAAAAATTGAGTATTATGAAATTTTTGACTTAGAAGATTTAGTTGATTTGGATGAAGTAGTAAGTATTACGGAAGGACAAATCGCGATTGACTCAACTGCTGCTCCGCAACTTGATGAAGCAGCGCAGATTACGATTAAGAAAAATTATGATGAATTTATTATTTTAGCTTCCGAGAATTATGGATTGGGACCATTCGAAGAATGTCCAAACATGGTTTGTCGACCGCTGAGTAGTTTGGGAGGAGAATTTGTCTTTGAAGTGAGCGATTTCTCACCATATAAAACTTATCGAGTTGAAGAAAAAGTTGCTGCGGCTGTTGAGATTTCCGAAATTTACTTTGAACAAGTTAATCGTGGGGAGATATTCAGCTTAGATATTACAGTTACTAATACAGGAACATATGACGCTTTAACTAGTTTGAGTGTTTCGTTAGAAGATGTTGATACTAAGTACAATGCGGAAATTGTCGGAAGCTTACCCAGTAGTTTAGATGCAGGAACGTCAGCAACAGTACAATTACAACTTACTGTACCAGATGAAGAAAGTTCCAACAAGCATAGTATCGGAACGCTTAAAATTACTAGTACTCAAGATACTGTTAGTGAAACCATTTACCTTAGCGCAAAAAGTTTCCTGGAGATTACTGATATTGAAGTTAACGGTGATAACAACGGCGATCTAAAAATTGACGAAGATAATGAAATTACGGTAACAGTTAAGAATGATTACACTGAAGATATGGAAGATGTCGAAGTTACTGTAACCATCCTTGATGTCGATGGAGATGATCTTGATGAAGATGCTGAAGAACAGGACATTGATGCTGGTAAAGATGAAGATTTTACGGTTACCTTTGATTTAAGTAAAGAAGATATTGACGAAGAAAAGTATGAAATTGAAGTTGTGGTGGAAGGAACAGCTGACGACGGAACGAGACATGAAATTAGCGAAACGATTGAAGTGGGATTAGATTTAGAAAAACACAAAGTTGTCATCAAGAAAGCGGATTTAGCTTTTGAAACGATGCAGTGTAATACTCAAGACAGTTTAAGAGTAACCGTAGAGAATATTGGGAAGAATGACGAGGATGAAGTTGAGCTTCGAGTGATTAATAGTGCATTAGGAGTGCAGTTAAGTCATGATAACATTAAAATAGATAAGTTTACGGATAGTGATAATGAAGAAACGGAAAACTTCCTACTGAATTTAGAGGACACAGATCCGGGAACTTATACACTTAATGTTGAATTGTATTTAGACGGCGACTTAGAAGATTCGGAAACTGTGGAATTAGAAGTTAAAGAATGCCTAAGTAGTACTTCAGTACAGCAAACACAAGATAATCTTTTGGCGCAACAGTTACAGCAACAATTGCAACAACAGTTGTACGCTCAACAGATTCCAACCGAAACAACGGCAACTTCAACTGTAAGAGCGACGTTCAGGGACAGTACGGCTTACTTAGCATTGTTAGGAGTGATGATCTTTTTAGCTTTTGTTGGGATGGTCTTGGCGATGACTTTGTTTTTGAAAAAACGGAGAATAAGTAAATAATTTAATTTATTTCGCAAAACGAAGCAACGACTTCGTTTGCGCACAAATGGGATAGTTTTCCCATTTTGTGTTTTAATATTTTTTAATTTTTAGGACGTAATATTTAAAAGAATTGCCATTTTTGAGATTATGATGAGAAATGTTAAGAGAATTTTGGTCCATTTGAAGAGTGGCAGTAAGTATTTAGTGAAAGAACTGCATGATGATTATCATACCCAAAACGGGGTAGTCAAAGCTAGTGATTTTCGCAAAGCAAGCTTAGAAAGTAGTACGGGAGAAAAGTTTCTTTGTCTTGAACCTAATTTTATTGATCTATGGGAAAATCTGAAAAGAGGTCCACAAATAATCACTCAAAAAGATATTGGTTTAATCTTAGCGAAAACTGGTGTTAACAGCAAATCAAAAGTGGTTGATGCTGGTGGTGGTTCTGGAAGTTTATGTTTAGCTCTCGCCAATGTTTGTAATGAAGTAACTACCTATGAAGTTAATCCCGAACATTATGATGTTGTTTCTAGAAATAAGCAACTATTGGGAGCGAAGAATTTAATTATTAAGCAAGCTAATGTTTATGAAGGGATTAAAGAAAAAAAGTTGGATTTAATCACTTTAGACCTTCCTGAGCCGTGGAAAGTGGTAGAACACGCTCAGGATAGTTTGAAAACAGGAGGATTTTTAGTGGTCTACTTACCGAATTTAAATCAAATGAAAATGTTTATTGATTCTTGTCGGAGAACAAAGATTAAAGTATTAGATACTTTGGAATTATTGGAAAGAAAATGGGTGATTGAAGATAGGATTATGCGGCCAGAATTTCAGATGCTTGGTCATACTGGTTTTTTAACATTTTGCCGGAGGTTATGATGAAAGTTACTGTATTAGGGAGTGGGACATTTATTCCAAATTTGAAGAGAAACGCTCCCGGATATTTGCTTGAGTTTAATGGCAAAAAGATTCTAATTGATTGTGGTAGTAGTACATTATTACAACTGGAGAAAATAAAGTCGGAGTCATATAAAGAATTGGATTATATTTTTATTACGCACACTCATACTGATCATGTTTCTGATTTAGATGCTTTACTCCATGTTTTAAAATGGAATAAAGGTCGAGAGAAAGAATTGGTTTTTGTTGGTCCAAAAGAGTTTAAAGATTTTTACTTAAATTATTTAGAACCGATTATTGAGGGTAATTGTGATTTTAAGATTATGGTAAAAGAAATTGAAGATAATTTTAATTTTGAGGATTTTAATGTTGAAGCAATAAGAACTAAACATACTGATAACACAAATAGTGTTGCTTACAAATTTATTATTGATAATAAAAGAATAATTTTTTCTGGAGATATGGGTTATGATGAAAAGTTTATTGAATTTTCTCAAGATGGAGATTTGTTAATTTTGGAATGTACAATTAGCACTACGGAGAAAAATGGTTGGAATGGCCATCTCAATGCAGAACAGTGCGCTGAGATTGCCAAAAAAGCTAATCCTAAAAAATTAATTTTAACACATTTACATAAAGATGAAAAAGATAATCAAAAGAAATTAGAGATTGTTAAAAAAGAATTTCCTAATGTTGAATTAGCTTATGATTTAATGGAGATTGAATTATGATTAGAATAAAAAGAGTTGATCGAAGTTTACCACTACCAGAATATAAGACTAAAGGCGCAGCTGCTTTTGATCTTTACACTCGGGAAGATGTTACAATCCCGGCGCAGGGTTGGGGTAAAGCCCCTAGTAATATTGTTATTGAAATTCCACAGGAACATGCTTTATTAATCAGTGCAAGAAGTAGTTTAGCAAAAAATTATCCAGGATTATTTTTAGCCAATGGTTTAGGATTAATTGATTCTGATTATTGTGGTGAGAATGATGAAATTTTAATTTCAATGTATAATTTTACAACCAATGATATTACTATCAATAAAGGTGAGAGAATTGCGCAAGCATTCTTAGTTAAGTTCAGGCGTGATTCTTGGGAAGAAGTTGTTGAGATGGAGAATAAAGATCGTGGTGGGTTTGGCAGTACGGGATTAAGAGATTAAATAACCTTTATTCTTTTTAATAAATTCTTTAGCTAAATCTAACTTGAATTTATTTTCAGCATAAACATCGTATAAACAATCCCCATTTTTAACAGAATCATGAACTTTTTTATGTAAATATAAACCAGCACCTTTATCGTCAGGAGCACCGGCAATCCGGGCAATTTTAGCAATCACTTCGTTATCGATGGCTTGAACACGACCAATTTTAGTACATTTAACGAGGTGAGTATATTCACCCAATTTTAGCTTTTTTTGTTTACCTTGCGCACTGATGATTTGTTCCATTTTTTGGTAAGCTTTACCACTATCAAGAATTTCCCGAGCGACCTGAGAACCCTGGCCTTTTTTGTATTTACCAGTCATTTCGAGTAAAGTACCCGCCATAAACAGTGCTTTTTTTCTTAAATCTGGAGGAGCAAGAGGAGCACCACGCAAAACGTACAGTACATCCATCGCTTCTAATAAAGGACCGATGCCTTTACCAATCGGTTGAGAGCCATCAGTAACGATAACTTTAACATTCATCCCTAAACGTTTGCCGATAAGTTTAAACATTTTCCGAAGATGTTTCGCTTGATTCCAGTTCTTAACTTTAACTTGTTTGCCCATGGGAATATCAATCAGAACATGGTTAGCAGAAACAGAATATTTCTTGGCCATGACAGAAGCAAGCAGTTGTCCCTCAGCGTCGATCGAAAGAGGATGTTCAACATCAATTATTTTATCATCAGCTGGAGCGAGGTTCATCGAACCGCCGTGCACAATACAAGCTTTATGTTTTTTAACCACATTTTTAATTTTCTTTTCAGACATTTCTACTTTTGCTAAACATTCCATTGTATCTGCTGTTCCGGCAGGAGAAGTGATCGCTCGACTAGATGTTTTAGGAATTGTAAAACCAGCTGCAGCAATAATCGGAATTACTAACATCGTTGTTCTGTTTCCAGGCACACCGCCAATACAATGTTTGTCAAGAATTAATCCCGGAAATTTAATTTTTTGACCGGTTTCGACCATCGCCCGAGTCATATCAACAATTTCTTCAATGTTCCAGCCGTTGATGAAACCAGCAGCAACAAAATAAGTTTTTTCGATGTCAGTTAAACGATCATGAGTAATGTCATCAATGATATGGTAAAGTTCTTCATAACTAAGGTGTTTTCCGTACAATTTATCACGGATATGTTTTACTGATTCTGGTTTGCCAGTAAATTTAACTTCAACGATAGTGCCTTTTCTAACTCTTAAACGATCAAGAACTTCTTCCATTAAGCCAATAGCACCTTCAGGAACTGCTTTTTTACTTTCAGAAATATCAAGAATGCAGGTAACTTGATGATGACTGTTTTTAACTAGAATACGATCGCCAGAACGAAGGTCTAGTTTATGAGCATCTTTGATGTTAAGAATCACTACTAAAGTACCGCCAGTAGCAATATCCATATCTTTCACACGGAATTTCATTTAGACCTCTTTTTACTTAGGTAGAATTAAATGGTTTATGTTTATATAGTTTACTCTTCCCAATTATCTTCTAAGAAATGTGTTACTCTGAGAATGTCTTCCTTGCAACCCAGGTCAACCCACCATTCCCCTGCAACAACTTTAACTTTCTGTTCTTGAGCAAGAAGATTAATGGCATCAGTTAATTCAATCTCTCCTCTTAGAGAAGGTTTTAATTGTTCTAATAAAGGAAATATTTCTGGTTTAAGTTTATACAAAGCCGTATTAATTACATTACTAACAAACTCTGTTGGTTTTTCTTTAATTTCGACGAGAAGATTGTCTTTGATAACCAAAACACCGTATTTCTGCCACTCCTCAGCTTCTAAACCACCAATATAATAGAAATCGTCTTTATGTTTTATTTTCTTAATATCTTTAACAGGATATAAATTATCTCCACTATAAACAATAAAATCTTCTTGGCCAACAAAATCTTTTGCTTGCAATACAGCATGGCCCGTTCCTAGTTGTTCTTTTTGTTCTATTAATTCGGCTTTAAAGTCGTATTTTTTTAGAAAATCTTTTATTTTTTCTTTTTTATAGCCAACAACAATTCCAATATCTTTTAAACCAGCTTGGTGTAAAATTTTGAAAACGTAATAGAGAAATGGTTTACCATTAACTTCAACTAAAACTTTAGGAATTTCTTTGGTTAAAGGTAACATTCTTGTACCTTTTCCTGCTGCTAAGATGACTACTTTCATTTTAGATCCATCCGAAATTCTAAACCGCGATCATGGAAGCCTAATTTTTTGTACCAAGTATGTACTTTTTCACGAGAGTGTCTACTTGTGCCAAGTAATTTATAACAATTATTTTCTTTAGCAGAAGCAATGACTGCTTTGACAATCTCTGTCCCTAAGCCTTGACCTCTAAATTCTTCATTTACAAAAACATCTTCCATAAAGCCAAAAGGTTCTTGATGTAAAGAATTATACATTAAATAGAGAAATGAACGAGCTACTTCTTGACCATCTCTTTCAATGGTAAATTTTATTCCTGAAGCACTAATTTGATTTTGTTTAATTTCCAATTTTAAACACCAACTTCTTTTCTAACTTCATCAGCGATTTGTTGAGCATAATTATTTAATTCTTCTTTAATCTTTCCCTCAATCATGATTCTTAATTTACTGGAAGTTCCTGAATATCTTACTAAAACTCTGCCCTCTTCTCCTAATTTTTCTTCAATTTCTTTTATTTTACGCAAAACTGAAGGCATTTCTTCGAGATTTTTTTTTTCTTTAACCTCAACATTAAGAGTAAGTTGAGGATACATCGGAATTCCGGCGGCTAATTCAGATAATGGTTTACCTGATTTTTTGATCGTTCTTAAAATTTGTAAAGCTGAAATGGTTCCATCTCCAGTAGTAGTATGGTCCAAAAAAATAATGTGGCCAGATTGTTCTCCGCCAAGATTATAATCGTTCTTTCTCATTTCTTCAACAACATAACGGTCCCCTACTTTTGTTTGGACAACTTTACCGCCGGCAGATTCAATGGCTTTGGTTAAACCGAGATTGCTCATGACAGTAGTCACAAGAGTATTTTGTTTTAATGTACCTTCACGCAACATTTCTAAAGCAACAATACCCATCATGCGATCTCCACAAACAACTTCTCCTTTTTCATCTAACATAATCACTCGGTCAGCATCACCATCTAAAGCGATTGCTAAATCGGCATTTTCTAAAAGAACATCATCTCTAAGCAATTCTGGATAAAGAGCGCCGCACCTCTCATTAATATTTTTACCGTTGGGAAAAGTATTTTTTAGAATAACCTCAGCACCTAATTCAGTGAGAATGTATTTGGTAACATGGTAAGCCGCACCATTAGCACAGTCCAAAACAATTTTCAATCCTTTCAGACTCATATTCTTAATTGAATTTTTAGCAAACTCAATGTATCTTCCTCTGGCGTCACTAATTCGATGCGCCTTGCCAACATCTTCTCCGGTGATGTTATCTGTATTTAAATCTGATAAAGCAAGTTGTTCAATCTTTTCTTCGACATCGTCAGGAAGTTTAAAACCATGGGCATCAAAAAACTTAATCCCATTATCTTCATAAGGATTATGAGAAGCGGAAATAACTACACCAGCATCGGCAGCAAATGATCTAGTAATATGGGCAATCGCCGGAGTGGGCATCGGGCCAACAAAATATACTTCTATGCCCATTGATAATAAACCAGCAGCTAAAGCTGATTCAATCATATAACCAGATAGACGAGTATCTTTACCAATGACAACTTTACATTTCTTACCGTTACGAAGAATAATGCCAGCAGCTTTGCCTACTTTAAGAGCAATATCTACTGTCATCGGATAAGTGTTCGCTTTTCCTCTGATACCGTCAGTGCCAAATAGTTTTCTCATTTTTGTTTTTGTTTATTTCACAGTTACTGATTTCGCAAGATTTCTGGGTTTGTCAGGATCTAAGTCTCTTGCTATAGCTAAATAGTAAGCAAGAATTTGAATAGGAATAATATTTACAATCGGAGAAGCGTAACTAACGTCAGGAACTTTAATCCAATAATTGAAAACTTCGTTATTTTCAGGAGCGACTCCGATGATGTATCCGCCTCGACTTTTTATTTCCATGGCATTACTAAGAATATCAGCTTTAGTTTCATCATTAGCAACGAAAGCAATACAAGGCGTGTTTTCTTCAATCAATGCAATCGGACCGTGTTTAAGTTCTCCACCGGCAAAACCCTCAGCGTGAATGTAAGATACTTCTTGAATTTTAATCGCTGCTTCAAGAGCAATGGCGTAGTTGGCTCCTCTTCCAATAATGTAAATGTCTCGTTGATCTTTTATTTTTTCGGCTAATTGTTGTAAAGAATTATTAAATTCTTCATTTAACATTAAACCAACTTGATCAGCAGTATTTTTTAGTAAAACCATGCCTTCATCATAGCGATCAGCAGCAGCATAAGCAAGAAGAATCATTAAAGCAAGTTGAGAGGTGGTTGCTTTAGTAGAACAAACAGCAATTTCTGGTCCGGCGTTGATAAGCAGAGAATAATCTGATTTACGCATGATCGTACTACCCATGACATTAACCAGAGAAACAACTTTACCATTTTTTTCCTGGACAGTTTCCATTGCTTCTAAAGTGTCAGCAGTCTCTCCAGATTGTGAAACGACAATTAATAAAGAACGGCTTTGGATAAAATGATGGAAGTTA
Source organism: Nanobdellota archaeon (assembly GCA_018812355.1). GTDB lineage: Archaea > Nanobdellota > Nanobdellia > Woesearchaeales > GW2011-AR9 > JAHJDQ01. The sequence goes on from JAHJDQ010000009.1 coordinate 10,336, forward strand.
GGGAACTCACTGCCGAAAGCAAAGTTAATATGTTTTTTAGCGATGTCCGAGAAAGCATACGTTCCAGCTAAACAAACCTTACCAGCAGTACCACAGCCAACAGCATAAACTCCAAAAGCGAGATTAATCTCTTTAGCTAAATTTTTAATTAGTTCTGGATCTTGGACAAGAGCTTGTTTGATAGTATGTTTTTGTTCCATGATTTCTTTAATCATGAAATGGGGATAATCTCCTTTCTTAGCTTGTTCAGGATCCCAAGTTAAGGTTTGAATTTCTTTCTGGATTTCTTGGTTTGTTTGCAAGTTATAAATGTGGTAAGTATCGCCGATAGTGACTAACTCATAGTCATCCAAGAAAATAATGTTTTTGGTGTGTTTCAATAATGGAGAAGGATCAGAAGCAAGGATGAATTCATCTTCACCGATTCCTAACATTAAAGGAGAACCATTTCTAGCAGCATAGATGGTTTGGTTTTCTTTGTTGATAACGACAATGGCATTGCGGCCTTTTAATTTGTTAAAGGCAGTCATGATTGCTTCTTTTAGATTATTGGTTATTTTTAATTTGTCTTCAATTAAACGAACAATGACTTCTGTATCGGTTTCAGTATTAAACTGGTAGCCTTTTTCTTTTAACTCTCCTCTTAGTTCTTGATAGTTTTCCACAATCCCATTCTGCACTAAAGCAAAATTTTCGTTTCCAGAGAAGTGAGGATGGGCGTTAGTTTGGTTTACTGATCCGTGCGTGCTCCAGCGAGTGTGCGCGATAGCCATTTTTGAAGGGTCTAGTTTTAAATCTTCCAATGTTATTAAGCTAACTTTTCCAACATCTTTGACTAAACTAATTCCCCCATTCAACGAGGCTATACCCCAACTATCATATCCCCGATATTCTAAATCTTTAAGGCCATTAAGAACAACCTCAACAGCGTTTTTATTTCCTTTGTAACCTATTATCCCACACATCTTTATATCTCCTTGTACTTGTTCATTAACAATTTTAACTTCTCTTTCTTTTTTGGATGTTTAAATCCAACAAACTCATCAAATATTTTGAAATTATCTTTATGAGTTATAGAAAAATAATACATTGTTGTTCTTGATTTTGATTTATGGATTAAAAGTTGATTTGGTTTGATCCCTATTTTGGTAACTATTTTTCTAATATCTTCAACTAATTTTTTACTCTTTTGGGCAATAACAATCATGTTTTTTTTAGGATAAATAAAACCATCGTCATCATAAAAAGCTTGGAGAAACGCCCCAAGCAATCCCTTGTTCTTAGTGTTAAATATTAAATCAGGAATTCTTTTTTTCTTATTGAGTTCTTTGTAATTCAAAAGTGTGTATAAAGTAAAACCAACTGTTGAGGGAAGCCAAATCTCGTCTCCATGTCCAACTCTTTTTCTTGAATAAATTTTAAATTCTCCGAATGTTTTTTTAATGTCATTATGAAAAGAATCTAATAATTTTTGTTCGTTATTAACATAAAATGCTCGGTATTTTCCTTCATTTTCAATAACATGAATTCCACCATCACCTAGTATATGTCCTAAAATTCTAAAAAATTGTTTTGAATTTGTGTTAATCTTTTTGGTGCTAATGGGAAATGAATTTTTTGTTTTAATTTTTTCAATATTTTTAAGTAATTCATCTTCGCTAAGATCAAGATCACTGATTAAATTGAAAAGAGTTTGAATATTACACCAATAATTTTCTTTTTTGGTCATTCGATATAATGTTCTTCTAGAAATATTGACATTTTGGACTGTTTCCTTTTTATTGATGATTTTTTCATTAAGAATGTTCTGGAAATCTTTACTAATTAGCACATAATAGTTCTCTTTTTTTACTAGATTTAAAATATTCATACCAATATCCCTCTTGTTGGAATGTTTTAAATTGTAAGAATTTTTATGCTTAATAAAGTTTTCCATAGCCCACCGTACATGTCCAAAATTATTGTTAATTGTCTTAGAAAAATTACTTGCAGCAATGCCCCAACTATCATATCCTCTGTATTCTAAGTCTTTCAAACCGTTGAGAACTACTTCACATCCGTTCTTTTTGCCTTTATACCCTATTATACCACACATAGAGGTAAAGATAGGACTGTTTTAGCTTTATAAGTGTTATTAAATAAGAACATATAAAAATAAAAAAAAGAAAAGATCCTATTCCTCTGTAAAATCATCAATTTCAGCAGGCATTTTATCGCTAGCTTTGATTATTGATTTACTAATCATATACTCACGAGCAATCAGATAGAAGAATAATCCAACTGATTTCTTACCTTTATTGTTACAAGGAACAACTAAATCCAGTTTGTTTGATTGGTTATTAGTATCGCATAAAGCAATTACGGGTACGCCAACTCTAATTGCATCACCGACAGCATTCTTATCGGTCCAAGGGTCACAAACTAAGATAATTTTTGGTTGAGTAAAAGTATTTAGGTTAGGATTGGTTAGAATTCCGGGAGGATATCTGCCTTTAATAATGTTCATGCCCGTTAATTCATGTAATTTCTTAAGCGCTTTCCAACCATTTTCTCTTCTGGAACAAATCAGAATATCTTCTGGTTCATATTGTGATAAGAATTGAGCGGCAATTTTAATTCTTTGGTCAATTTTCTGTAAGTTTAAGACACTTAGTCCATCAGGTCTGGTTTTATAGATAAACTGGGCCATATATTTAGTTTTAAATTTAGTACCGATGTGGATTCCTGATTTAAGGTATTCGTTGGAATCGATTAATAAGGTTTCATCATTTTCTGCCATTGTTATTTTCCTCCTAAAGCACAAGAATTAATCTTCTTGTTCGTGTTTTTTTTTGCCTCACACGACACTACTGATCAACTCTGAGATCAGTGTTGGCTATGTTTATCTTATTTTAGAAGGGAGTTTATAAAGATTTCTCATAAAACTTTCAAATCAAAGCAAACTCGAAAAACTCCTGGAGAGAATTGGCCGCACTTAACTGTTCTAAGAATACGCACTGGTTTTTTATTATGCTTACATATTTCTCTGATCTTTTTAGCTTGCAATTTGAATTCATTTTCATGTAAGAAGTCGTAAAGGTGGATAATCGTGCCTCTCTTACTTTTTTTCAAAGCAAGATCCAAAAACTGTTCGCCGGATTTAGGGAGGGGCATGGCAATACGGGAAAACTTTTTTCTTATTTTAGGTAAGATTGCTCTAACGTCTCCTTGATGAATAATTATTTTATTTTCCATTTTGTTTAACTTAACATTCTCTAAAGCATATTGATGAGCAAGAGGATTAATTTCAATCCCCAGAATTGACTTGGCGGAAGAGTTTTTGGCGATAACTAAAGGAAAAGGAGCTGCACCAGAAAACAACACTAAAACTTGTTCGCCTTTCTTGACTTGTTGAGCGATTCTTAATCTCTCATTACCAGAACGAGCCGAGAAATAAGTTTTTTCCAGATGTAATTTTATCCTGACTTTGTTTTCATAATGAATAGTTTCTTTAGTTCTCTTACCAGCGAGAATTTTTAATTTTCTTAAACGATAGGTTCCGGAATGAATCTTGTTTTTCTTGACGACAGTAGTAATGTTTTTGTTTAACTTGAGATAGGCTTCAGCAATGATCTTTTCTTTCTTAAGCAGTTCTTTGGGAATCTCCAGAATCATAATTTGACCGACAATTTCTTGCGCACGCGGAATAAATTTAAGTTGATGTTTAGTTAATTTCTTTTCCAATAGTTTTTCGATAGTAATTGAGCTATCTTTCAATGGAAATTTAAGTTTAGTTAAGGCTACTTTAGCAGAAGGAACTTTAATTCGTTTGGTTAAAGGAAAATAAAGATGATCTAAGATTTTTAGGGGAAGGTAATCAGGATGCAAAACATTCTTTTTGGCTAAGAATTGTTTTACTTTCTGGGCATGTTTTAATTCAGTGAAAGCAGCGTACATAGGTCATAAGTAAATAAACGAGGTATAAAAAGATTGCTATTGGAAAAGAATAAAAAATAAAAAAAATTGAAGAGGTGTAGGATGGCAGTTTACACCACTAAATTTACTTTTTCTTTTTACCTTTTTTCTTAGGTGCAGCTTTTTTAGGAGCAGCAGCCTTCTTTGCTTTCTTTTTGGCCATTTTGGTATTTCACCTCATTTTTTGAATATGTTTAATAAAGGTCTTCGTCGTCGTCGTCAGCATCATCTGAATCATAATCAGAGTAGTCATCGTCATCGTCGCTATAATCAACTTCTTCTTCCTCTTCTTCATACAAACCAAAGTTTTCTTCAATCATTTTTTCCGACCTCCATAAATGATGGACGAAGTAAGCAAAAAGAGTTTAAAAACTTTTCTTATAAAAAGGTTTAAATATTCGAACACTTCACGACTACAGATGCAAAAGAAAACTAAAAAAAAGCTCGCTAAGATGGGTAAAAAAGTAGGGAAAGGAGTTTTAAAGTTAATTTTCGTTTATCCGGCGAAAGGAGTATGGCATTTAGTAAAGAAAGGAGTGAAGAAAACTAAAGAGAAGAAAGAAAGAATTATCGTCGCTAAAAAGAAACCACAAGGAGAAGCAAAGTATGATCAGTTTAAAGAATTGAGGAATAAAAAAGGCAAGCTAACTACGTTTACCAATAAATTACATGCAAATAAAAGTACAATTGGTTTAATTTTAGGTGCTCGAGGAACAGGAAAAAGTGCGATTGGAATGAGATTATTAGAAAACTTTAAAGCAAAAACGTCGAAAAAAATCTATGCTTTAGGATTTAAAGAAGAATCTTTGCCAGCATGGATTAATGTTGTTGGAAAGATTGAGGAGATTCAAAATAATTCAGTAATTCTGATTGACGAAGGCGGCATAGAATTTAGCAGTCGGAAATCGATGAGTAATGCGAACAATTTTCTTTCAGAATTATTATTGATTGCGCGGCATAAAGATTTATCAGTGATTTTTATTACTCAGAATAGTGCTAATTTAGAGATTAACGCAATCAGACAGGCAGATTATCTTGTCATGAAACCTTCCTCGTTATTACAGAAAGATTTTGAGAGGAAGAAAATTAAAGAAATTTATAGTAAAGTTCAGTCAGAATTTGATGAGTTAATTGGCGATAAAGGTTTAACTTATCTTTATGCAAATAATTATTTAGGATTTATTTCTAATTCATTGCCTTCGTTTTGGAGTGAGAAAGTAAGTAAAGGTTATGCAAAGCGTTAGAAAAAACTGCCTAAGCCTTTCTGTTTCAAACCTTCTTTAACATGTTTTAGTTTGTCTAATTTAGACTTTACTCGCTCTTCACTAAATTCATATTCTTTAACGAGCAACTGAGTTAACTTCTCTTCATCAATATTTTTCCATTCTAAAGTATAATCATCTGTAGTAGGAAGCTCTTTGATAGTATTGAAAATTACCTGCCAATCTAATTCATCATCCCATTTAGCTTCTTTAAAAAGCAAATCATAATTCTTACCATGTTCTTTTAATAGTTTAAGAGCAGTTTTAGGACCGATGCCTTTAACTCCTCCAGGATTGTAATCAGTACCAACAAGAATTGCCAGAACAATTAATTGATCGATTTCTAAATCAAGATGTTCAAGTACTTCTTGTAAAGTAATTGATTCTGGTTTTACAGTTGTAAAAGCAAACTTACCAGCACGTTTTCTTTTGCCAGCAATGGAAAGGTTTCTAATCAATAAAGGACAGCTGAAGATTAAATTGTCATAGTCTTGGGAGATGGAAGCGTAAGCATCGCCTTTCTTAACCATATAGGCTGTCTGCGCTTCTCCTTCGGAAGGGGCTTGGACAATTGGTAAGCCTAACGCTTGGATGATCTTTTTGGCATCAGCAACCATTTCTTTGTCAAGAATAACTGTACGGGAAGCAAATTTTTTCATTCCCTCTAAATCCTCAGCTTCTTCTGCTTCTTTTAATTTTAAAGCTGCTTCTGTTTTTACTTTAGTTCTTTTTTCCCAAGTACGTTTTTTTATATCTGGCGCTTTTCCGTCAAAGACAAAGACAAGTTTTAGTCCTTGTTCCATTAAAGAAGTGGTCCTGTTGAACAGTCCAATTAAGTGGGATGTGACTCTGCCTTTGGAATCGGTTAAAGCAGAACCGTCTGCAGATCTGATGGTGGTAAGAAATTGGTACAAAAGGTTCATACTGTCTACTGCTAAAATCTTGCCTTTTAGATCTTTAATAGCAATCTCTCTCTTAATCACTAAATCTTTGAATTGTAAGCCCATAGGGAAGTAAGTTAAGTTAGATTTTATAAAACTTATTCAATCTTCTTAATTAAAGCATTCTTGAAAGCATCAGATTCAAGCATTTCTTGCGCTTTCCTAGTTAATTCTTCTGTATAAAGAAATAGTAAGGGTAGTTTCTTAATCTGTGCTTGCATATAAGCAGCAGAAATGTCTTTTTCATCACATCTTTTCTTCTTTCTGGCTTTACAGAAGTAAGTGGTTTCACCAACAACAGAAGTAATCCTAACTAAAAATTCAATTTCTGAATTTTTTCTAATTAACTCAGTTTCTTCAACATTAATACTTAAA
>JAHJDQ010000064.1 GCA_018812355.1 Nanobdellota archaeon
ACTTCGGATAATTCGGATGTTATGCGTAATAGCGAAAAGCAAAAAAATTTCTAATTTTTTGATATTTTTGATAATTTACTCTTTGCCTTAGGTCGTCACAATTACAAACATAATTAATTAAACAAAACAATATGTTTAGAAAAATATTTTGGCTAACATCGCGATTATCCGAAGTGCTTTAAGTCCGAAGGACATTAAAGCATTTGGAGAAATCCCGAGCTGAGGGATTTCTCGGATAATCGCTGTTAAACGACCCGACTGGAGATTTTTAACGACCAAAGGGAGTATAAAATCGTAGGGAGAGCGCAGCGTGGCTCGGAGCGAAGCGGAGAGAGTTTTCTTACTGCCGAAAAGCCAGTTAGTGCCGTAGTTTTTGCCGACTTATTAATTTCTGCGTAGCAGACTATATGTCCCTTAGGACTGGGGGAGTTCGTCGTTCTATCGTTTGAGCGAAGCGACACATCAAGAACAAATATCAAGGGGGAGTTCGTTTTTTCAAGCCGAAGGCTCTTTTAGTTAGAGTAGTTAGGGGGAGTTTTGTTTATTGAGTAAGTTTTATATATCAATGGGTTTATATGGATTCATATGGGAAGAAAAACTATTGCTTTAAGTCTAGATCAAGATATCTACGAACAATATCAAAAGTATTGTGAAGAGCATCACATGATAGTTTCTCGTAAGGTTGAAGCACTTATGAAAAAGGAATTGGATGAGAAAAATGGGTAAGAAAGAAGCCAAAGCAAGAATAAAAATTAATAAATTACTAGAAGAATCAGGTTGGAGGTTCTTTGATACTAAAAGTAAATCTGCAAATATAGTTTTAGAGCAAAATGTCAAAATCACCGAGAATCATTTTGAGGAGTTAGGGGAAGATTTTGAAAAAACTAAAAATGGTTATACTGATTTTACACTGTTAGATGAGCATGGTTTTCCTATTGCAGTTCTTGAAGCAAAATGTGAAGATAAACATCCACTGGTAGCTAAAGAGCAAGCTAGAACATATGCTAAAAGTCTTAATGTTAGATATGTAATATTATCTAATGGTAATATTCATTATTTTTGGGATTTAAATATTGGAAATCCTCAGATTATTACAAAGTTTCCTACTTCTGAAAGTTTAGGAACAAGAAAAAAGTATGAACCTAATAAAAATAATTTAATTAAAGAAAGAGTTGATTCTGAGTATATTGCAATCTCTCAAAAGCCAGATTACGCATCTGATCCAGATTATAATAATGAAAAGAAAAGAAGTTCTTTTATTGAAAAAACTGGACTTCGCTTTTTTAGACCATATCAACTAAATGCGATTAAGAGCATACAAAAAGCAGTTTTAGAAGGGCAAGACAGATTTTTATTTGAGATGGCTACTGGAACTGGAAAAACTCTAATATCAGCAGGAGTTATTAAATTATTTTTGAGAACCAAAAATGCAAAAAGAGTATTATTTTTAGTTGATAGGTTAGAATTAGAAGACCAAGCATATAAAAATTTCAAGAAATATCTTAGTAATGATTTTAAAACTGTAATCTTTAAAGAAAATAGGGATGATTGGAAAAAAGCAGATATTATTGTTTCAACAATTCAAACATTTATGCGATTTAACAAGTATAAAGATATTTTCTCCCCTACTGATTTTGATTTAGTTATTTCTGATGAAGCTCATCGTTCAATTGGTGGAAATAGCAGAGCTGTTTTTGAGTTCTTTTTAGGCTATAAGTTGGGGCTTACTGCAACACCAAAGGATTATTTAAAACATGTTGATATGACTAAGTTGTTAGGCGATGACCCTAGAAAACTAGAACGAAGAGAACTTCTTGATACTTACAAAACTTTTGGATGTGAACATAGCGAACCAACATATAGGTATTCGCTCATTGATGGAGTTAATGATGGATTTTTGATTAATCCAATTGTTGCAGATGGAAGAACAGAAATAACAACAGAATTATTATCGGAAAAGGGGTATTCTATCTTAGTTAAAAATGAAGATGGAGAAAAAGAAGAGCAAGTGTTCTTTCACAAACAATTTGAAAGAAAATTCTTTAGTGAAAAAACAAATAAATCATTTTGTAAAGCATTTATAGAGAATGCTTTAAGAGATCCTATTTCAGGGGAAATTGGTAAATCAATAATCTTCTGTGTAAGTCAAATTCATGCTGCGAAAATTGCAAATATTCTTAATGAATTTGCAATGAAAGCATTTCCTAATAAATATAACTCTGACTTTGCAGTTCAAGTAAGTTCAGATATTGAAAATGCTCAACAAATGCCTATTAATTTTGCAAATAATAATCTTTTAGGGCATACAAAGTTTTTAGAAGGATATAAATCAAGCAGAGCAAGGGTATGTGTAACTGTGGGTATGATGACTACTGGATATGATTGTCAAGATTTACTTAATATTGGTTTATTAAGACCAATTTTCTCTCCTACTGATTTTATCCAGATTAAAGGTCGTGGAACTCGTAAATTTAATTTCACATACAAAGTTAAAGATGAAGTGGAAGGATGGATTGAAAAATCTATTGAAAAAGAAAAATTTAAGTTATTTGATTTCTTTGGGAATTGTGAATATTTTGAGAAGGATTTCCCATATGACGAAAAAATAAAACTTCCTGCGATAACTAAAACCTATGTGGATGATGGAAGAGAAAAACCAATGGTTATTCGTGATGGGTATGAGAATTATAATCTGGATGAAATTAAAACTTATGCTGAAACAGATATTGGTAAAGATGGTATGCGCATAGATAGAGAATTATTTGATTCATTTGCAGATACCGTTAAAGCAGATAATTTTATTAATAAGAAATTTAAAGAAGGAAGACTTGAAGAAGCTGAAGAGTATGTTAGAAAAGAATTATTCAATAAACCTGAAGAGTACATTAATCTTGATAAATTAAGAAAAGCTGTGAAACTGGATAGACGACTTACTTTAAGAGAAGTTCTTGAAAAAATATTTGGAAAATTAAAGAAGTTTAAGAAGAAAGATGAAATTCTTGAAGAAGAGATTTCTAAGTTTGTTGAACTTCATGGAACTGATAGAGATAATTTACAGGAGTGCATTCATACTATTAGACTATTCATGAAAGAATATATTGCTAATGCAACATTTAGAAAGATTATTGATTCTGGAAACTTTACAGAACTTGAAACCAATCCTGTTTTCTCAATGCATGATTTAGAGGAACTTAATGGTTGGAGAGAAGATTTAGTTAATTATGTTAAAGATTACGTCAATCTGAATGTTTTTATGGAGGTTGCTTAGGGTGTTAGATTCAGAAACAAAAAGGAGAATAGATACAGCAAGAGACATTCTTGTAGGAAAGATTCCTGATCCTAAATCTCAGATTGAACAAATTACTATCGCTTTAATTTATAAGTTCATGGACGATATGGATAAAAA
>JAHJDQ010000065.1 GCA_018812355.1 Nanobdellota archaeon
AGGAGATTCATTACTAGAACAACCACTTAAAAAAATAAGACTAATAACCAAAACCAAAAAAGAATATTTAATTTTCATTTCAACATCTCCTTAATTTCTTCAATACTTGCAACTTTTCCATAGCTTTTAACTTCGCCATCAATTACTATTGCAGGTGTAGACATCACGCCATAACCAACAATCTTATCAATTTCTGTTACTTTTACAATTTCGGCTTTTTTGCCTGATTCTTCAAGTGCTTTTTTTGCATTAGCTTCTAATAGTTTGCATTTTGGACAGCCTGTTCCTAATATTTCTATTTTCATCTTTGATTACCTCCTGAATTTGAGTAGGATTTCATCTTAGCAGACAGCTTAATAGCATCCATTATCATCTCTTTAGGTATATAGTCATAGCTTTTGCCTTTGTATGTAAAAGTCCTGCAATTTACTGTGTGACCCGCTAAGCTACAGCAGTCAACACAAGCATTTGAGTTTTTTATTGAATTTTTGTTCACTATCTTTTCAATATCCTTCCCATTAATGATTATTGATGGTGAAAGATGTATTTTTGATTCTGGCAATCTTGTTTCTTTAAGACGCACTTTCAGATGATTATCTTTTATTGCTTGTTTTAGTTCTTTAAGTGTTAACTTCACAGAATCATTTGTTGATTTGCATCTACTACAAGTGCTTTTATCATAATATTGGAATTCAATGCTTATAGCTTCTGATTTCTCATTTATTTTTTTAGGATCATTCATTTACATCCCTCCATACAACAACATTTCTGCAAAATTTTTCCTTTCTTATCCCCAACAGCTTTGAAAATATCACAAACTCTTAAATCTTTAATAGAATAAAAAATCTTTTTTCCTTCTCTTCTTGATTTTAATATTCCTGCTTTTTCTAACTTTCCTAAATGAATTGAAGTTGTTGATTGTGTCCTTTTAACATGGGGAAAGATTTTACAAACACACTTTTCTCCATCTAAAAGAAATCTAACTATGTTTAATCTTGTTTTATCTGAAAGTAATTTCATTATTTTTAATGTCTCATCCATTTTTCTTAACCAAACATCAATAATTCTGGTTTAAATATTAACAATATCCCAATTATTAACATTATTATTCCTCCAACGATGTGTGAAATCCTGCTATATTTATCTGTCACTCCTGTTGCCTGTAATGTTATCATCGCCACAAAGAAAACAAACAAATCATCAAGCATAAAAATAAATATGTATAAAGCCAAATAGGAATAATACTGCCATGAAGCCAGGTCGGTTAAAGTCAATATCTGAGTATAAACTGCGGGCAAACCAGCAGAACAGATTAACTCTACTAAATTAACTGCAAAAGCCAATACTATCAATCCCAGCAAAGCTAAAAAAACATGTTTCTCTTGAACAATCTTTTTTAATTTTTCAAAAATTCTTTGTCTTTTTTCAGTTCCAGTTACTTTACATGTTCCCGCAGGATTGGTAAAATACTCTCTTAAATTATAACCTCCTGCAAATAACGCGACTAAACCAATGATTATTCTTATCCAGAATACAACTCCCAGAAAGAGAAACAAGTTTAACCAGGCAGACATGAACAAAAAGTAAACAAATGCCGAAGCCGCAATAAATACAGAACCAAATATCCACATTCTTTTTTTGTTCTGCATCCCTAGTAACAGACTAATTAAAAACAATAGAACCCACATTGCACAGGGATTAAATCCATCCAATGCCGCGATAATGATCGTTAAAACAGGAAGTGAAAGATTTTTTGTTTCAATTTCACCAATAATTGGAAGATCCAATTTTTCGGGAATAACTTTTCCGCTTTTAGTGTGGGATGTTTCTGAGATTGAGGTTGTAAGTTTCCCAACAACATCTTGACAATGATTTTCCATTACACAAATAATGGCACTTTCAATTGACTTACCAGTTGTTTCCTCGCTATACCATCCAATAAAATATTGTTCACCAACAACAGTAAATGGAACGCCAGAAATGTCAGCGTTGAACTCTTCTCCAGCTTTCTTAAGAAGATCAGAATTTTCTTTATTTGAGGTTACTTCTAAACTATGAATATCAACATTAGGATATTTCTGTTCCATAGTTTTAAGAAAATCTTTTTCCGCTTGACAATGCGGACAGCCATGAGCCCAAAATAAATAAATGTTAACTTCTTCTGTTTGAATCTCTTCTGCATAAGCAAAGCTAGAAAATAATACAGACAATAATAAAAAGATCAATAAAAAACTAATTTTCCTATTCATTTTTCTTTATTTTCATTAATCACTTTCAGTAGTTCTTTTTTGGATGGTTCTCCATGAAGTCTTAAGAACTCTTTACCTTTTTTGTCTAAAAAGACGAATGTAGGTAAATTTTTATCAATTTTCCACTTTTTAACCTTCTCTTTATCTTTATCATAATCATACATCTCTGTTTTCAGCCATGGATTTTCTTTTTCAATTTCTTTCCATCTGGGTTTCATAACCAAACAGCCAGAGCACCACACCGCTCCAAATTTTAATACTTTCATCAGTATCACCTCCAATACATATTGATGAACACCAATATGTATTTAAATCTTACGATTTTAGCCCCCAATTCTGTATTTTATTCTGCTCTGCAGAAACTTTAAGAAATAAAAATATATATTTTTCTCTTTCGTATATAGGTAAATTAATATACTCTCTTAAGATTAACTTTATTTGCTGACTAGGATATTTCGGTTGTCCTGGAAAGGATGTTATCATATAGCCTCTTTTAAATTTTCGGCGATCAGTTTGGTGTCTGGACTATAACTCACCTTACGAAAACTATGATTTGATAAGCTTCCATATGATGCGAAGACGGACTTTAAAACTAAGCAAGTTGTTTATGTTCGAATTAGCTATGTTTAAGGAAACCTTCACCGTGTCCAGATGTCAGCAAATTTATTTTTTAATTAAGGTGAAAAGATGGTAGCAGTGAAAAAAGCAGTGAAAAAGAAGGTAACAAGGAAGAAAGTTGCTAAAAAAAAACCGGTCAAGAAGAAAGTAGTCAAAAAGTCATCCAAAAAAAGTAGAAGTTCTAGCAAGAAAGATAAGAGTTCTAAAGTTAAGAAATTAGTCAAATTGGCGAAGGCTAAGAAAAGAAAGAAATGATTTTTTCTAGTAAGATATTAAGCTTCCATTTGTTAGTTTCTACCTGTCAATTAAAACAAAAAAATATATATATCAGGATACTATTACCTTAAATTTATGTTAAGCAAAAAAATAAAAAAAGAGGTACTAACCTTTCAGAAGTATGAGATTCTTGAACATTTTGTTTATAGGAAAATATCACACCATATTAAAAATCCAGCCAATAAAAGAATATTAGAACAAATTTCTAAAGATGAATTAAAACATTATCATTTTTGGAAAAAACATTCAGGTATAGAGATAAAACCAAGTAAATTGAAAAGAGGCTTTTACTACTTAGTTTCAAAAATATTAGGGATTACTTTTGCTATTAAAATAATGATAAAAAGAGAACAAAAAGCACAGAAACATTACAAAGATATTTCTGAAAAAATTCCGGGTGTCAAAAAACTAATCGCTGATGAAAAAAGACATGAACAGCACTTGATAAATATGTTTGATGAAGAGCGTCTTCATTATACTGGAGCAATAGTGGTCGGCCTAAATGATGCTTTAGTCGAGCTTACTGGGGCGTTGGCAGGATTTACTTTAGCTTTAGGAAACACCCATTTGATTGCTTTGGTTGGCTCAATAATTGGCATTACTACTGGCTTATCGGCAGGAGCCTCGCAGTATTTAGAGACAGAAACAGAAAAAGGAACTGAAAAGAAACCATTTAAAGCGGCAGTTTATACTGGTTTCAGTTATATTTTAACCAGTTTATTTTTGATTTTCCCCTTTTTCATTTTTATTAATTTTTACTTGGCACTGGGAATTACTTTATTTAATGCTTTTTTAGTAATTCTATTTTTTAGTTTTTATCTCTCTGTTGTCAAAGATTTTTCTTTTAAAAGGAGATTTTTACATATGGCTCTAATTGGCTTTGGGGTAGCAATTTTGGCTTTTGGAATAGGATTTTTAGTGAGGAAATTTTTAGGTGTAGAGATTTAAATAGATCATTTCAACCACCTTTTATATTAAAACATAATTTGTAAAATTGGTGAAAGCTAAGAAAAGAAAGAAGAAATTTTTTATAGTAAGATATATTAACTAGAAAGATTTATTGCGATTTAAGATGGTGAATAATTACTTACCAATTTTACTAGCTGTAATTATTTCCATTACTTATTACTATAGCAATAAGTATAAAATTAAACATAAAGAATGGAACAGAAAAATCGTCTCTTTTTCTGCTGGAGTTTCTATCACTTATTTGTTGTTAGAATTATTTCCTACTTTCACAGAAGCAGCCCTCTCTTTAGATAAGATTATTTTTATTTCAATCCCAATTGGTTTTATTATCCATCATATTCTGGAAAAAGAGATTTATATACATAACAAAAGAAGGGAATTGATTAGGATGCTTACTCTAGAAGAAAACGTTTTTTCTTTTGTTTATCATCTCATAATTGGTGTAACACTAGTTACTTTTGCAAAAGGAAGTGCTACAAGTGCTCTCCTTTTTTTTATCCCAATGTTATCTTTTACATTTTTAAGTAACCTTCCTGCTAATTCTCATCCGTTGAAAATAAAAGCCATCTTTCTTTCTTCAGCTACTTTGATTGGAGCAATAACAGCTTTACTCTGGACAACTATTCCTACTTGGTTAGAAATCTCTTTGATGGGATTAGCAATTGGGATCTTATTATTTACAATAATTAGACACCATATCCCTTTTGGAAGGAGGGGACACATAGGGTATATTACTATTGGATTTATAATTTATTCTATTTTAATTATTGTTAGTTGGTATATCTAAATAACCGTAATTGTGTTGACTTTTTCAATTCTGTCTGTCACATATTCATGTTTTAATAAATGTGTTAAGTAATCGTTTAATTTAGGTCGGTTAATTTTTATTTTAGCATACAATTGTTTATTTTTAACGAAATTATTTTTGTTTCGCCTTTTAAAATCTTGGACGAATTGTTTCATTTCTAAAGGTGGTCCTGCACGTACTTCAAACTTAGCCAGTTCTTTTTTGGCTAAGAAGAAATAAAACTTATCCCAGTCCCAGCCTGATTTTTTAATCGCAAAAGGTTGCAATTGTTTTTCGATGAAGTTGAAAGCTTTCAATAATTTTCCGCCGATGACATCATTCTTTCCACTAAGTGGTTTCACTTCCAGATAAACAAGATTTTGTTTCTTTTTTTCAGCTTCTTTTTTTAGTTCGGCGAAATTGAGTTCTTTCTTAATGAAAAATTTCGCTTGTGGTTTTTTAAGATACTCTCGGGCTAATTTACGAAATAAATTATATTTTTCTAATCCTAAAGCAGCGGCTGCGTTCCTGCTTTTATCGACCGGATCGATAACGATTAAAGGCGAGTTTAATTTAGATTTATTTAAATGAAATAGGGCCATCTTTTTCTGGTAATATTTTTCCGGATCGATGATTGCTTTGGTTTTCCATTTCTGACTGGCTTTAAGTAGCTTTTCAAATGAACCGTAATGACTGATGAGGATTTCCAAAACATAACCACTAAAACCAGTGAGGTGTGATTCTGCTCCGTATAAATTGTTGGCTCGACAGAATTGTTTGACTAATCTGATTTCATCTTTCTTGCCTTTTCCTTTCTTATTAACCCAAACGGAATGTAAAGGAGAGATATCAGTAATGTTTAGCGCTTTCTCGGCCTTATTTATTTTGAGGATAGGAATAATTTCAAAAATGTACTTTTCATGTTTCAGTTGGAAATAGTCACGGCTACCGTGTAAACGAGAGATTCTGGTTTTAGGAAAGGCTTGTTTCAGTTTAGTTTGTAATAAATTGGTAAGTTGGGCTGATTTCAGAGCATGTTGTTTGAAATCGAACATTACAAAAATGTCGATATCATGATTTCCTGCTAACCAAGTATCTTTTTTTCCGGAACCGCCCAGAATGGCATGGGCGTTGGTTAGTTTAGTATTAAGTTTTTGGAGAAAAGTGGTTGATACCGTTTTGAAATGATCTCGTTCTTGTTTATTAGGCTTGATTTTCTGAAGTACTTCTTGCATAAGAGGATTAAAACTTGATTCTATATAAATTTTGTTTAATGAGAGGGGTGACAACAATTTTTTAAACTTAAAGCGATTACTTGTATAAATGGCTCAAATTAAAATTACCACGCGTTGTTTTCGCTGCCGGCAGGAAGTTGACCGTAATAATGTAAGAACTTATCCTACGTTAAGTAAAGAGCCACGTTATGAATGTTATGATTGTTATCGTAGGAATAAACGAGAGCCTTTATTGGCAGGAGTTGAAGCGGTGCCATTAAAAAAAGAATTTCTTTGTGAGAGATGTAATTATCGTTTTAAATCAAAATTAAAAATGTGTCCCTTATGTAGTAAGGGTGATTATTTAATCGGTGGAACGATAACGGTTAGGGATTTATTGTGATTTTGATATAAAAGCACTACGCACGGCGCTTATTATGAGTTCTCTACGAGTTCTCATGCGCCTCCTTTGGCGGTAGTGCTTTTATTTTTGTTATAGAAAAGTTTATTACTAAAAAAAATATTCTAAGACTATGTTTAAACTGAAACTTAACTATTCACCAAAATTTTATGCTGGAGTGGTTATTTTTGCTTTAAATTTTGTGATTGGAGCAATTGCTAAAATTATCTTTTTTTTCCATTTTAATGATCCTTTCTGGAGATGGTTTGCAATTATTATTTATATGATATCTTTTGGAATGTTAGTATTAGGGGTGTGGTGGATTGGTAAAGAATATACAGCGGCTTTGCGAAAGTATTTTAGTTATAAATTTTATCAGGAATCGTTAATGAAAAGTACAAAAAAAATGATGCGTGCTGGTGCAAAGGGAACGAGAGCGATGGGAAGGAAGACAATTGCCGTTGGTGGTCAGATGAAAAGAAGATCCAGAGTTGTTGGCGGAAAGGTTAAAAGTCGGTTGAAAAGGAGAAAAAATGGAT
>JAHJDQ010000066.1 GCA_018812355.1 Nanobdellota archaeon
AACAACACCAGTATCGATTTAGATTAACATTTAACAAAAAAATATCCATGGCATGGTGGTGTTTTTCTTTATAAAGTCAGTATCAGAATTTTCTATACTAGGATGGATTTATTGATGTTAACTGAATTCGGTACTATACACCCCTTCTTAAAAACCAAAAAGTTTATTAAATAAACAACTTTAATTAAATCATTAAAAAGAGAGAACAAAATTAAATGCAATCTGACCATCCCAAACACCATTTTCGTTTTTATATAATTATGATTACAGTTATTGTCGGAGTTATTTTTCTCTTTCTCGTCATTAATAATGGCGGAGACCTTTCCAGTGCGACGATTACTCTTCCTTCCAGTAACGGAATTACTGGTGGAGAAATAGTTGAGATAAGTGAATCTTCTTCCACTGCTCCAGATTCTAGCTTGGAAAAAGAATTCACGCTTACTTTTGACCAAATTCCTAGTCTTAAAAAAGAAACGAAAGTTGAAGAATTCCTGATTAATTTTAATGATTTCACTTCCCTTATTACTGTTAATGATGATCGTCTCGAATTAAACAATTTAGCAGAAGTTAATCTTAACATTAAAGATTTTAATGGTGAGATAATTCTAAGTGGTTCCTTAATTTCGGTTGAGGGTCAGGCAAAACGAATTGAAGTTAATGATGTTGCTTTATCTTCTAAAGATGAATTAAGCATTTCTATCCACGAATTAAATTATCAATATCTGGATGTTTTGGGAATTGAATTAGAAAACTTAGCCTTACCCCCTGGCGATGGAGAACTTACTGTTGGCGAAAGATTATCTTACTCTTTAGAAGAAGACAGTATCGATTTACTTAATTTTGTCGGCCGGATGACTGTTGGTGAATCTGGCGGGAATGAATCTCTCGGCGCAACTTTTGGTTTAGAAGGTGTGATGAAAGGTCTTAATATTGGTGGCCGCGATTTTGATTTGGACTTGAACTGATACTTTTCAACCAAATATTATAATACATTAATATAATCCTTTTTCTGTTAATTCTTTTTTCTTAACTTTTCTTCTTAAATGAGCATACTTATCATTTAAAGAAAACTTAGGTGGTTTTGGTAGAACGGTCTTACTTTTACACTTTGAACATTCTTCTTTCATCGTGTATTCTTGACAAGAATTACATTTATGGATGCGTTTAGTCATTCTTCTCTCTGTTAAATTCAGCAGTAGAAAGTTTATCATTAAACTCATCAATTAATTCTAACACTTCTTCTAAATTTTCTTCTGCCGGAGCGTAATCTACATCTTCAATAATCAATTTGTATCTCCCTGCTCCAAGATAAGAAAGGCTAATTTTTGGAGAAACTTTTTCTATTTGGCTCAAAACATCTTTAATTTTCTCAACACCATCAGCATGATATGTTTTTAGTCTAATCTCCCCCTGAATACTTATTTTATCAGGTTTGAATTTGTCTAGAATCGCTTGTGTAAACTCTTGTGCTACTTTATCTTCAATCCCCATTTTTTCTAATTTAACATCTCCTGAAACCACATCACGGAAACAGAGGTATAAATGGGAATATTCTTTAAACACTTTCTCCGCCATTTGCTGATACAGTTGGGCCACAGGCTTGTTTAATTTCTTCGCTAAATTCTTGACTAAACTTTCTGCTTTTAATTCCTGCTTGATTTCATCTAATTTTTCCCTTCTTTGAGTAGAATTAACTCTTCTTAACGATAAATCAATATGTCCTCTTTCTCGATCAAGATAGAGCACTTTACAAACAATCTGCCTGCCAATACTCACATAATCTCTTAAATTTCTGATTCTTCCGGGCGAGACTTCCGAAATGTGTACCATTCCAGAATCATTAAACTCTAACAAATCAACGAAGACAGAATTTGGGAATATCTTGGTAACTTTACACAAGACAATCTCTTCCACTTCCGGCAAGCCTTTTCTTTTGTAGAACATACTTAAAAATCCTCCAGATTTTTGGTATCCTGAGAAGTGTAACTTCTGGGATGCTGGAAACTCTGTTTCCATGCATGTCCCAAAAATTGTCTCACAATTTTTTTGAACATAGTTTGCTAATTGAATGAATTCTTTATAAAAGTTACTAGAATCAAATTATTTTTTTCTTAATCAATCTAATACTTCTAACACTCTTGCAGCAATCTTACTTTTTCCTCCTGTCGGAGAAACCAGTTCTTGATTACAAACCAGGCAATTAACCACACTACTAGCACTACCGTAAACAATCTGTTCATTCTTACACTTAGCACAGCGCACTTTGATAAATTTGCTTGATGTCATTTGAATTCCACCCTTTTCGCTCTAATGCCACTTTTTTGCATGCTCACTTTTTTACAAACATTACAAGTAAACCTTAAGTCAGTCTTTTTAGTATTTTTAGCTCCAGTCCGTTTAAATTTGGTTACTGCTGGCTTTGAATATCTTCCTAAATTTCCTACTCCTTGTGCTCTTCCTCTCCGTTTAGCCCGATATTTTGAACCACGCTTTAAAGAACTGGGAGTACGTTTCTTGTTCTGAGTAACTTTTTGTTCCGTATGCGTCTTACAATGTTTGCATAATTTTTTCCTGCTTTTAGGTAATTTCATGATTAAACTCTTGAGATGACAAGCCATTTATAAATTTTTGGATGAGAATGAAGCAAAACTTTAATAATAGGCTTTTGTTTTCAGCTCTTTGTGGGGACATAGTATAAAGGATTCCGTCCGTACAGCCTGGCTAGTATGGGGGCCTCCAGTAATGGAAGATTGAGCGTTATGCGATGATAATATCTTTCCCTGTGGTCAGCCTTAGATCTGGGAAATGATAAGCAAAGGTTTATCATTCAGAAATTCGAATCCCAGTGTCCCCACTTTTTATTATTTTATGGCCTGAGATTTCTTTAACCCATTTTTTGTATTGCTTTGCCCCATGAAGAACAATATCATAACCAACACAGTTATTCCAATATTTCCTGTTAATTGTTGGTCTGAATTCCAGATAAAGTAAAACTTCTTTAATATCTTCAGCAAATTCTTTACATTTTGTTGATATTTTAACAATTGGATACCGATAAATTTTATCATTTTTAATAAATGCACATCCATCTGTCCTAAATAATCCTCTTAAAAAAGCTATCAAGAAGATTTTCTCTTTTTTAACAATTGTTGGGATTCTTAGATTATCTTTTCTACCTAATGGTGCCCCAAAATTTTCATGTAAGAAATAACATAACATTTTGGAATTATTATAAAGCTTAATCGCATTTCTTTGAATACATGATCCTAATTCCAAGTCAAATATTTCTTTAAACCATAATCTAGTATCTTTGATCAATTTTTCTTCTTTTAGATTAAATGTATATGTAGCAATATAACTTTTCTGCTTTTTTATATGAATACCTCCGTCTCCAAAATGTATTCCTACTAATTCTGCAAGTTGGGGCGTTAGTATGGAAGGGATTTTTATCTCTTTGTAATGAGTAGTCTTTATTTCTATCTGTGGTTTTTTCAATGCATATTTCATATTTATCACCTCTTTGTTTTTCGTACTCTTAAAACAAAGAGCTTTTAAGAAAAAGAGCGAATCAAGCGAAACTCATTAAATTTCTTTCTGTGTAAGCAAAAGAATTTTATTGAGAGTTTTGCGTTAGCTCTTTTTCTTTTATACTTACAGAATTACTCCTATATAAACTCTATCCGGACTTGTCCAGTGGGTGAGTGGCTAACTTCCCCACTTCTATTCTCACCACAACATTTTTAATCATACAAATTTTACTTATTAAAAAGAGGAAAGATGGATAAACACAATTTAATCATTATTATCTTAGGGATATTTCTAGTTGGCTCGTTAGGATTTAGTTTTTATGTGATCAGCGGAAACAATTCTTCTCCTCAAACAGAAAAATCCCTCGCTCAAGAACTAAATACTGACACTACTGCTCTTGAATTAGAAAAAACCAGATTAGCGCAAGAAAAAGCTGATTTGGAAGCAGAAAAAATAGAATTAAAAAAACAACTCGCCGCTGCGGAAGAAAAAATCCCTTTGTTAGAAGTGGAGAAAGCTTCTCCTTTTGACCATGTTAAAGAAAGTCAAGTTAGAGTCTTAAAAAATAAAGTGGAAATTAACATTAATAATGTGGAATGGTGGAACATTGCTGATACTAATTCGATGGATCCTTTGATTGACATCGGTACAACTGCTCTTAGCGTCAAACCAACCAGCGAAGATAAATTACAAGTTGGTGATGTTGCTTTCTATCATTCTCTTATTGCTAAACGTTCGATTGTGCATCGTATCATTTTAATTGACAATGATGAACAAGGTTGGTATTCAACTTTTAAAGGTGATAATTTAAAGAAACCCGATCCTGAAGATGTTCGCTTTCCCGAAATTGAAGGTGTCTTGATTGGGATAATTTACTAAACAAACTAAAATAAAAAAGACAAAAAAATAGGTGATATAAAATGGTCCTCGAAAGATTATTCCCCAAAAAATGGACAGAAAAAAAATTAAAATACGCTTTACTGATTGGTTTTGTTTATTCCTCAATCGCTATTCTCATTTCTGTCTTACTCTTCGGTAAAAATTCCGGCTTGATTTCTGTTGTACTTACTTCTTTACTAATCCTTCCTCTGCTCGAGGATCTTTTAACTAAAGAAGAAAAAAAAGAAGAGAAAGAAAAACGGTTTTCATTTAAACGTCTCTTTATTGACAATAAAAAAGCGGCCTTAACTTACCTCTTTTTGTTTTTTGGAATTTTTTTCACTTATGCTTTATATGTCTTCATTTTCCATTTGCTCGATATGAATATACTTTCCACTTTCCATGGCCAACTATTACTTGATTTCACTAAAGGTGGCGCTACATTTATGTTTAAAGATTTTGGGATTATTCTCGCTAACAATTGGTGGGTCTTGTTAACAATTTTTGCCGTTTCTTTGTTCATTAAGGACGGAGCAATTTTTTTTATTACTTGGAACGCTTCTTCCTGGGGAGTCATTCTTAGTTATCGCGCGATTACTTCCGCTAACTACGTTACGGGTAGTTCCATCAAATTTTTTTTAATCCTTCTTGCTCTTTCCGCACCTTTTTTAATTCTGGAAGCACTTGCCTATGTTCTTGTAGCGATTTCTGGGAATATTATTTCTAAAGATGTCGTTAAGAAAAGTAAGTACATCCATAAATTTATTCTTTACGCAGTTATCGGCATTGTTGCTTTTGTTGGAATTCATTTCCTCATCAAGCTGCTCGGGATGAGTGCTTGGTTAGCTTTAGTATTACAAATGGTCGTTGTCTTCTTGGTTTTGTTTTTACTTTCAAAATCATTTAAACAAAAGAAGTACAAAGAAGTTTATATCTATAACTTCTATTTGTTTTTAGTGGCCGTGCTTATTTTTGTGGTCGGGGCTTTGTTAGAAGCGTTAATTACCCAGAACGTGGGCATCTTAACTAAAATTTATTCAACTAGTTTGTTATTTACTTTACCCATTTAATTTTTTCTTTTTTCCCTTTCCCAAAACCATTATATACTAAACTATTATTTAAACTAATTAATAATGCTTAAAAAAAGAGGTCAAGTAGAGAAAGGATTCTTTGCCAATCATAAGTTAGCAATGGCTTCTTTTACTTTAATCGGAACAATTGTTGGGGCGGGCATTTTAGGCATTCCTTACGTTGTCGCTCAGGCCGGTTTTCTTTACGGTTTCCTTTTGATGATTTTTCTAGGAGTTGCTTTCCTCTTCCTTAATTTGTTTATGGGTGAAGTTGTTTTAAGAACTAAAGAACAGCATCAGTTAACTGGTTACGCAGAGAAGTATCTTGGCAAGTGGGGAAAACGAGCGATGACCTTTTCCATGATCGTGGCTATTTACGGAGCATTAACAGCTTATCTGATTGGGGAAGGGGCAACTTTATACTCAATTTTCGGTGCCGGTTCACCTTTACTCTTTACGTTAATCTTTTTTGCAATTTGTTTCTTCATTATTTATCGTGGAATTAAAGCAACCGGAAAAGTTGAGTTTATTTTAATCACTTTACTGTTCTTAGTTATTTTTCTAATCGGCATTTTATCTTTTGACAAAATTGAAATGAGTAATCTTGTTGATTTTAATCCCGCTTACATCTTTCTGCCTTATGGAGTGGTTTTGTTTGCTTTAATGGGTTCTCCCGCTATTCCCGAATTACAAGAAGTCTTGGGTAAACAAAAAAAACTAATGAAGAAAGCGATTATTATCGGTTCGCTTACTCCGGCCGTGTTATATATTGTTTTTACTTTTTTTATTGTTGGTATTATTGGTTTAGATAATTTTTCTTTACTTGAGCCAAACCAAAGAATCGCTACAATCGCCTTAAGTATATATTCTCAACCTTTATTGGGATTGTTCGCTAATTTATTAGCGGTCTTGGCGATGTTCACTTCATTCTTAACTTTAGGTTTGGCCTTAGTCGATATGTACCGTTACGATTATGGTCTTTCTCGCAAATTATCTTTGCTTCTGACTTTTTCTTTTCCGCTCTTAATTGCTCTTTTTAATTTTACTACTTTTATTACTGTCTTAGGTTTAACCGGAGCGATTGCCGGCGGCTTGGACGGAATTTTGGTTACTTTAATGTTCTGGAAAGCAAAATTGCTCGGTGATAGAAAACCAGAATATGTCTTAGGAAAACATCGGATTATCGGAACAATCATTATCTTTATGTTTGCTTTTGGTGTGCTCTATCAATTATGGACCCGCTTCTTCTAGTTACTACTGGTTGTTAGCAAATTTTCCAAAAGATTTATATATTCTTGACAAACTTGAAGAAGTTCTTAAGGTAAGATAATGTTATTGAGAAATCGAAGAGCAGTAAAGGACTTAGCAAATTTATTAGAGATAGAATGTTCTGAAGCTAAGCAAAAGTTAAAAGATAACACAATGCGTGTCCATGAAGGGAAGTTTCTTTGTAAGGACACAGAATCACCTCATTATTTAGAATCACTGAATTTATATGCTGCTTGTGACGTTTTAGATATAAAAAAAAGGGAAGATGCTTTAAGTAGCTTAGTCCAAATCTGCGGTCAAGATGAAGAGAGTATTAATCTAACTTTAAATACATTAAGTTTACACCCTTTAAATCCTGAGGCTAAGACTGCTTTAGAAAAAGTTTATACTATTGGTGCTGAGGTTGATAATGGCATAAAAATTGTGGAAACAGTTGAAGAATATTTAGTAGAACAATCATCTCCAGTTATTGTTGTTCCAAATATTAGTGTAATCGATAGTAATGATGATGGGCAGAAAACTCCTCCCCCTGGTGATTTTTTATTAACTAGTGATGAGATTGATATTATTGAAGAAGGTAGTGGTGAACACTTGGCCGTTTCTGAAGCTCTAGAGCAGAACGGAAACAGAAATGCTTTCAAACCTGATGAATTTGAAGTAATTATAAACAATGGTCAAAGTGTTGAAAAATCAGACAAATTAGAAGGAACTACTGCTTCATATTTTGCTGTTACAAGAAGAGAACTAGTAAATCCAGAAACTTATGATTCTGTTGATATTACTCCAAAGACAATCCCTTCTCCACATCCTGTTGAAATGATGGCTGAAGAGAATAGTTCTGAGATGGTTGATGCTCTTTGTGAAGATCTTGGAGAAAAATCAGTAGTCGGGGACTTGATAAAACAATTAAAGGTCCAAAAGAGCATTACTGCAGAAGAAAGTTTAAGAGCTGAACAAGAAAGTTTAAGAGCAGAACAAGCAAGTGGTTATCATAAAGCGGTTGTGGGAAAATTAGGTATCACTCAGAACCAATTAGATTTATCTAAAGAAGCAGAATCATTTATTGATGAAGCTTATAGACAAGTGACCGAAAGATTAGATTCTTTTATGAAAGATTATGATCATATGTTGGCAGAAAAAAAAGTTCTTACCGAGGAAAATAAAAATTATTGGTCAAGAATGAACTCTCTGAGAAGAGTAGTTGAAGCTCAGAAAAAACAAATTACTAAATTAAAGACTGATAAATCTGGCCTTGTTAAATGGCTTTATGGTGCTCGTGAGATGGTAGTCAGAGTTAAAGAACTTCACGAAATAATCGCTTCTAACTTTAATCAAGAAAAAGCAGTTTTAAGAGCAGAAAATGAAAATGCTCAGTCACGGTTGGATCACGTTGTTCATCGTTATGAAAATTTAGCGGAGATTAACAATAAACTTGATCAACAAATTGTTAACTCTGCAGACAAAATCGAAAAACTAGAAACACGTCTTGCTCAAAGAGCCCCTCCTCATTTCAAAAAAGTTCTTGCAGGAGCTGCCGCTGCCATCATTTTAGCGAGTGGATATGTTGGTTCTCGAATTAATCAGACAGATCTATCTGTAACCCATTCTACTCCTATCCTAATCACAGATTTATCTTCAGAAAATTATTTAGAACCAGCTGCTGATGCCGGATACATTGCTGGTGTTCATCAAACTCCCGAGGTTGTCGAGTATCAAGGAGAAACTGTTGCTTTAGACCAAGAAAGGCAAATTGAGCCAGAGGATTTTATTGAAGTTCAACCAGAAAGAACTGTTTATGAATTATTTGTTGAAGCTCTTGATACAGAAAATCATGAAACGGCTCGCAGAATTTTAGAACATTATGTTAGTGGTCTGGTCGTTCCAATTGAAACTAACTGTTTAGATGAAGCCACTCGGTTTATTGCTAGTGGTCTCGGTGGAGATCCCCTCTCTGAGGGATACATAATCGCAACTGATTTTATTTATCAAAGGCTTGAAGTTGATGGTGCTTGTTCTGATGTTAGTGGTTCTAGTTTTAGTGGTCCTGGAAACTTACAATTGAATCTTCAATAGAATAATTAAAGCTCTCTCTTAAAATTCACTACTTTAAACTAGCAATCTTTTGCAAAACATTTATATAGGAGTGCCTACTCCGGAGTAGTATTGGGGTTGGATGTACTATTAATAATTGAAATTAACCATGTGGAGGAATAAAAAAATGATTAAAAAACTTTTAACTGGCGCTGCTCTTGCTGCAGCAATGTGGGGAACCGCAAATACTACTTATGCTCAAGACGGTGATGATAATACTGAAACAACTATCACTGGTACATTTGAACCAACTGGAAATGACGAAGCAATTATTGAAGAACAAACACTTCCTCCTACACTTCCGGATGATTCTGGGGTTCCTGCTGGTCCAGGTGGAGATGGCGACGATAATGGAAATTGTTTGACTCCTGGTTTAGTTGAGGTGGTTACTTCTGAATGTGATCCTTCTTCTAGTATAAATGGAAGTCAAATTATTACGACTGTTTATTCTTTAATTGGTAATGTTAATGTTGACAATGATGTCGAAGTTTCAGATGTTATTGGCTCACAAGCTATTGTAGAAGGTAATGGTGTTGCTATTGTAGGCAATGTTGAAAACAACGGTAATCTTGCAGGTCAAATGCGTGATTATAATGAACGTGTTAGTGACTTAGCCCTTGATTTAGAAAATCTTGAGGGAACTCTAATGCAATACATGCAAGATAACTTTCTGAGTTTGGAAGAAGCAACTTCTCTTAAAACAGAATTAATAGGCGTAATCTCTGAAGTATACGCTTTAGGATTAGCTGTTGAAGCTAATGGCGAAAGTATTAACACTGTTGAAGAAGCACTTGAAGACTTAGACGGTAGATTTGAAGCTTACATTGACAATTTAAGCGAAAGAGTTGACGTTTTAGAAGACGATGCCATTTTCTATAATCTTGGTCTTGGAGCTACCACTAACTTCAGCGCGCTTAGTCCAAGAGCCAGAGCAGGAATCTGTACAGCTTTGGGTGACATTGACGGTTGTCTTGTTGCAACTTATGGTGGTCTTGAAACTGATGAAACTGAAAGAATTAATCAAGATAATGGTGGTGTATCAACCACAGGTCAAGTAAATAGTACAACTACTAGAGATGGTGGATTAGGATTAGGATTTTCTATTCCTACTGGATCTCCTTTTGACATTGTTTTCGGTGTAGAAGCTACCTTAGGTAGGTACAGCGAAATAACGGATGCCGTTGTTAGCTCTCAAAGTGGTCTTAGTGGTCCGGCTAATGAAAACCGGATCGACGAAACTGTTTTCGGTGGAAGTGCTTATGTTGGCGCAAGACTAAATGTTGGTGGCGGCTTTGGTATCACTGTTTTGGGCGAGTATGATTCTTTGACAGGAGGACCAGCTGGAGTTGTTTCATTTGGATACACTAGTTCAAATCGTGATGAGTAAATCATCCATTTTTTATTTTTTATAATTAAAAAAACATCTTGGAGAAAAACAAAATGATAAAAAAGATTTTAAATATCCTGGTAATACTTATCTTAACTTTTACTACTGTTTTCTCTGCCCTGGCAGAAGATAATCTTCTCAATACTAATTGGGTGGATAATGGTGGAAATAGTTTGACTGTAACACAAGGCGAGGATGCCACTTTACATCTAGAAATTTTAAGTGCTGGTAATACTGTTTATTTACAAGTTCGGCTTTACGATCAGAATGAAAATTTCATTAAATATATTGAAGAAAATTTTCCAGTTTATTCAAGTGGAACCTGGGAAGGCGATTTAACTATTAATACTGCTGATTTACTTAATGGTTATTTTCTTCAAGTAGAAGTTCTTAATTGGAATGGTGTTGGTGACGAAGAAACTTTATACTTACATGTAGAAGAACCCGAACAACCAGACCAACCACAACCAACAACTAATCACGCTCCTACTTTGGAAATTACTCCGGAAGCAACAGAAACTGTCTTCCCTTTCCGATCAACTTTAACCAAGAAGCAAGCTCCAGTTCCTGCTTACAGATTTACAATTAACGAACCTGTTTTAATTTATGCTAATGGTGAAGATCAAGATAATGATGTTCTTACTTATAATCAAGCAGAAATTCAAACTGATTTACCAAACGGATTAACTACAGTACCCCAAAATTATGATGATTTATGGATCTCCGGAAGAGCGCAAGAAACAGGAACTTATTTCGTTGACGTTACTGTTAGTGACGGCGAATTCGACATTACTAAGAAAATTGCCATTATCATCGAAGAGCAAGAAAATGTTGCTCCAGTAATGGATGAGGTTGATAATGTTAATATCAATGAAGGAGAATTACTTAACCTGCAAGCTACTGCTACTGATGCTAATGATGATCAATTAACTTACGAAGTGGAAGTTAAGAAAAGAGTTTGGCTCTTTTTCAATGTTTATAGTTCAGTTTTACTTGACGAAATGACTTTCAACCAAGAAACTGGCGAATTTACTTTTGCTCCTGATTTTGATTTTGTTAGTTTAGGTTCAAAAGATGTCGAATTAAGATTCCGTGCTTTTGACAATGAGGAATATTCCGATTGGGAAGAATCTACTGTTACTGTTAATGATGTTATCGTTGAAGAAGTAATCTTTGGTTGTACTGATCCTCTTGCTACTAATTATAATCTTTTAGCAGATATAGATGATGGTAGTTGTGAATACCCAATAGTAAGTCCTGAAATCTGCGATAATGGTTTAGATGACGATGGTGACGGCTTAGTTGATTGCCAAGATCCTGATTGCCAAAACAATCCTGTTTGCGAAGTTGTCAATCCTGTTCAAGAATCAATCTATGAAAATGTTAAAATTAAATCTGTCCATTTATCAAATGAAGTACTTTCCGCAGGAGACTATCTCTCTTTGAATGTTCATCTTTTCAATAACGGCGATGAAGAGTTAGAAGACTTGAAAGTAAGAGTGC
>JAHJDQ010000010.1 GCA_018812355.1 Nanobdellota archaeon
GAACTGTAAAATCTTTCAATTCCAAATGTTTATTTTTAGCAAAGACTTTCTTTAAAACTTGTAAAAATTTAATCTGTTCAGAGGTATAATGATGATTTTTATCTAACACAAACCTGTCAAATTCCCTTTCAATTAAGACGCGAGGATCATATTCCTGTTTTAAACCTAATATTTTACGCAGAAATAACAAGAAATCTATTTTTTGAATTCTTTGCACATTTTCAATAGTGATTCCTGGTCTTAACTTACTCAATTGTTCTTCCAACTTAAGAAGTTCTGCAGGAGTTATTCCTGTACCATCCTTAATTTTTTTAATTAACGGATTCTGTTCTAAGAATTCAATCAATTTTTCATCTTCTTTAATCTCCTTTTTGAATTCTTCAACTTTTAAAACTAAATCAGGAGCATCTACTTGTAATATTCTTGTTGGATTTTTTTCATAATAAACTAGGAGTGGTGCTAATTCAATAATCATAAATTCAACATCCTCAAAAGTTAAGTCTTCCCAAAATGAATCTTCAAAGACCTTAAGAATATCATCTCTTTTTTCTTGAATATGTTCTAAGTTATCTTTTTGTAAGATATTTTCCATCCTTTCTTTAACAAATTCTTTAATTTCGTAAATCTTTTCCATGTCTGAGTCTAAAATTAATTTAAACAACTTCTCAACTTTCAACATAAATGAAGTAACCATGGGATTCTTTCCAGGATTTAAAGAAATTAATGGAGCTATTTCATTCTTTAATTCTTCAGCATAATCTTTCAAATCAAATTTTCTTCTCACTTTTTTATTTATTTTAGTCCCATATTCAGCAGAACTTTCTGCAACCATCATTGGTTGTGCTGGATTTCTGACAATATCAAGAATACTATTAATTAAAGAAAGCTTTTCTCTAACAATAAAAGAATCCTTATTTAATGAATCCACTTCTTCAATAATTTTATGTTCAACAAACTCCTTTTGTTTAGGATTAAGTTTCTTTTTTAGTAAGTCAACCCTATTCAAAAATATTTTTGTCAAAGCATCTATTCCTACTTTTCCTTCTTTAGCTTCTTGTAAGTGGTGGAATTTAACATTAGAATGACCACCAATTGTAAAATCTAAGATTAGAAAATTTTCTTTATTACAATTCGGAAGCCATTCTTTATGTTTACATGCCCTTAAATTTCTTGTTCCCCTACCTAACATTTGCCAAAATCTTGTTGGTGAAAATACAGGACGTACAAACACTATATTGCACACTTCTGGAATATCAACACCAGTATCAAGAACTCCAACAGATAAAGCAATTCTGGGTTCAGAATCCAATTTGAATCTAGAAATTTCATCAGTATATCTGTATACATCAGAAACTATTGTCTGAATATCGCTACTTAAATTAGGATAAATTTTATTAAATATTCTTTTAATGTGCCATGCATGTTTCTTGTTTGCACAAAAGAAGATTGTTTTGCAGGCTTTCCTTCATCAGAACGATAACACCTTTTCATAAACTCTCTTACTACTAGTTCGTTTGTTTTATCATCCATAAAAACCTTAGCAAATGAAGACCCAGGAAGCATCATATATTTTGGATCTTCCTCTTGTTTCATTAATTCAAGTTGAAGTTGTTTTGTTAATGTTGCCCCTTCAATACCAAGTGAAAGTATTTTAGTATCAATCATTTCGGCCCTATATGGAACCAAAACACCATCTCTGATTGCATCATCATAGGGATATTCTACAGTGGCTTTCCCTGCTTCACATCCAAACAATTCAAAAGTATTCCTACTTTCGGCAGATGATGGCGTTGCAGTTAATCCTATTCTAATCGCATCAAAGTACCTATGAACTTCCCTGTTAGGGTCATAAATTGATCTATGTGCTTCATCAAAAATTATTAAATCAAAAAATCCAGAACTTAAACTTTCATAATATTTTTTCTTTTTTCCACTTCTTAAAGTTTGAACTGTTGTTACGTAAAGACCATTTGGAAAACTCTTCGGATGATTTCTTAAGTCAACCACGGCTTCACTTGGAAAAAATTCTTTAAATCCAGCAGACCTTGCTTGATTAGTTAATGCTATCCTATCAGCAACAAATAAAACATTTCTAACAATATTGGATCTTAGTAAAACATCAATCATTGCCATTGCAACTCTTGTTTTACCAGTTCCGGTAGCCATTGAAATTAATCCAGCTCTATGACCTTTGTTAATGTGTTCCATCATTTGTTTAACAATAAGAATACTTCTTGGACGATCAACAATTTTTCCTGTGTTAATTTTTGTTGGGTCTCTTCTTTTACGATGTAACTCTAATCTTCTTTTCAAATCTGATTGAGAGAATGGACTACTAACGTGTCTTTCTATTCCATCTTGATCTATGAAAAGCCATTTATTACCATTAGTAAGAAAAATAGGAATTTTTATTCCTGTCTGTTTTAAAATATCATTTTGATAAGTTCGTGATTGTGCCCTTCCCTTATCTTCAGAAGCAGAAAATCGTTTTGCTTCAACTATTGCAATCGGAGAATTATCCTCAGCCAATAAAAGATAATCAATAAAACGTCCTGAACTATCATCAGAACCAAGAGATAGAATATATTCTTTAGTCTTAAAATTAGATTTAACTGAATTAACTTCTTCTTTAATATATTTCTTAAGCCAGCCA
>JAHJDQ010000067.1 GCA_018812355.1 Nanobdellota archaeon
TATCACGAAATACTTGATCATCACGTAGAAATAGTTCCTATTGCTAGATGGGCAAAATTAGGCTTT
Organism: Nanobdellota archaeon; assembly: GCA_018812355.1. Taxonomy (GTDB): domain Archaea; phylum Nanobdellota; class Nanobdellia; order Woesearchaeales; family GW2011-AR9; genus JAHJDQ01. The sequence continues at coordinate 67 of JAHJDQ010000067.1, forward strand.
CACCAAACATTCCATACGATGTTTTGCGGAGCAATACTGAACTATTTGTCAAACAAATTAGAAATGCCTATTTATTCACTAGAACAATATCGAGATGTTTTTAAAAACCCTCAAAATTTAGATCTTATTAAATCGTTTTTACAAACCACATATAAAACAAATTCTAATGTGCCTGGTGCAAAATACTTTGAAGAACAAATAGGTATAGAAGTTGATAGTAGAAATAAAGCCTTGATGAGTTACTCGGGAAAAGGAAAAGAAGTTTATTTCTTTCCTGCTTGTTTATCAAACAATGAAGATCCCTACTTTAAGATGCAAACAGGAATGAGAGGCATTCAAGATAACATTGAACTTGGAGCTGATTATATGGAGAACTCATTTGTGAACATGTACCAGAGAAAATATCACGAGGAGGATGACTCATGAACCAAAATAATCATACTGCAACATATCAATGGGTTTCTACTAGTGCATTATTTCACATAATTCCCAATTGTGTGTTTCTAAAAGACAAGTTAGCTTTTAAAGTAGATAACCTCATTTCAGATAGTAAATTTGTTGCTACACTCGAAAATCCTGATCGTGTTAAAAAAACGATTTTCAATTATATTCAAGATAATTATAATAGAAGAATATTAAAGAAAAGATCGGGAAACACACTACAATTATCACTATTATCAAATAAAGATATTTCTAACTTAAACTTAAAAAACATGAAGGTATCAAAAAGTGAACCTGGAAAATTAGATTTAAGTGGTCGATTTAAAATTTATCCTCGAACATTTGTTTGTTCAAAATGTGACACCTTCCACTATTTTGATTACAAAAAACCAATCATAATGAAATGTAATTGTGGTGGTGAATTAGAACAAGTTTCTGTTGTAAAATTTTGTAAAAATTGTGGAAAAATAGACGAACTCTATGCAAGCTGCCAAAAATGCAAGGAAAAAGGCCTAGAACAAGGAGCTATGAAATTACGAAGAGGAAGTAAAGATGCACTAACTACTTGGAGCTTTGAATGTCAACATAAACATAAAGAATATATCATGAGTGCATTTTGTAACCATAAAGACTATCGTAATAAAGTAAACCCAGATTTATTATCTGAAGGAGCTTCCTTGACAAAATTTCAAGTACTTACTATTAGAGAAAACTCTGTGTTCATACCAATTGTAATAACCACAGTAGATATTAGAGATACAAATAATATAAAAGACATAGAACAATTAGAATTGATTTTGTTTGGTATGAATATGAATTTATTTGATCAGTTATTGGTCGATACCAAGTCAAAAAATGTTACCTTACTTCAATTCATCAATAATTGTTATAAAAGATATTATTCTGATGAGTTAAAACAAATGTTTATTGAAGGTCGAAGACTTGACAATAAAGAAATTTCTGAAGAAGAAATAAACGAACAATACAAAATAGTGTGTAAAATGGATGTCATACTAAAAATTATTGATTCATTAGAACGAATGTTTCCTCCTGAAAATTATGATCAAGAATCTTTTAATAATTATAATGCGCTAAAAGGTATTTTCAGTGAAGTACAATACTCAAAAACATTTTCTAATTTAATAAGTGGCGATTCCTTTAAAGAAGCAGAATGGATTGAATTCAAAAAAACATTCAAGATAAATGAAATAACATATTTGGAGAAGATGAGGGTTATTAGTGCGACTGTTGGTTTAGTTAGAGGAATAAATAAAGCAGATGAAGACTTTGTACCTCATTTTGAACCAATATGGAACGATCCAACAATGATCACGCGAGATAAATTCTCTGCATTTATCAATCCTTATGATACTGAAGGATTACTGATCGATTTTGATAAAAAGATGGTTTTTGATTGGTTAAAGGAAAATGCTTTCTTGAGTCCAGCTCAACTCAATAAAACCCCTGAAGAGTTCATGCTTAGCATAGATAAGGAAAGTAAAGAATACCAAATGGTAATGACTTTACTACATACCTTGGCACATATACTCATAAAAAAATCAGCCATCCATACGGGTATTGACGCTAACAGTTGTAGTGAAATGGTATTTCCTAACAATGGCGCAATATTGATTTACAGCACGAGTAACATAAACATTGGTGGTTTTGGTCACGTCTTTGAGAACTACTTATTTGATTTATTTAAAGAATCTGACTTTGAACTAAGACAATGCATTTATGATCCTGCATGTAACTCTACTGATGGATCATCAGGAGCTTGTTTTTCTTGCTTGCATCTGCCAGAACATGTGTGTAGATATCACAACCAATTTTTAGATAGGGATATTCTAAAGTCTGAGTGGAGATACAAAACTAATTTTTGGAAGTGAAATAATGATAGATTATTACGCAATAAATTCGGAGTTAAAAAATAGTTTTAAGCTTAATCAAGAATATGTAATAGAAGATATAATTAGTGTTTTAGCTTCTTTTAATCCTATTAATGTTAAATCCGTCTTAACTCAAGGCATTATGAATAATCATTATCAATTAATAACTACTAAGAGTCCATTTACTAAATCCATTATTATGATTGTTTCTCATCAAGAGTACCCTGAACAACAGATTGATGTTAAACATTCAAACATTGTTCTTTCAATCCCCCCTTATCATAAATCAACTATGGGTGTGAAGCTAGAGAGATCAAAGATAAATTATGTATCGTTGTATGATTCTTTTGTCGACTTAATAAAATCCGCAAAGGAAACAATTTTCATTTGCTCACCTTTTTTTGATCTCAAAGACTTAATGGAAATACAAAACATTCTCATAAGAAAAGCAACAGAAGGAGTCATAATTAACATTCTCACAAGGAATATGGATACTGCTGCAAAGGATAGAACGCCAAGAACTAAATCACTAATAAGATTCAAATCTCGATTGGTAACTGAACGATCACAAACTAATATTCAGATTAAAGATTATCATTTCGAAGGAGAAAATAGCACAGTGTTATCTAGTATTCACTCAAAATTATTAATAATTGACTCTTCAAGAGCATATATTGGTAGTGGGGAGTTTAGAAGGAATAGTTTTGATAGAAACTTTGAAGTAGGAATCATTATTAATAATAAAGAAACAATAAATGACCTTAAAATAATATTTGACTCGCTTTTTTCAATCGCCAACAAGATATAAAATGAAAGATCTAAAAGACTATGATATTAAGATTAATTGTCCTTCTAGAGATGAGATGATTGATTTTGCTACAGAATCAAGTAAACTTACAAGAATGACGTTAAAACTTCTACTTTCAGGAATTCATTATAATAATACTTGGGTGATAGCTAATCCAAATAGTGAACTAAGAATAATACCAATCTTAACCTATTTGTTTAAAGAAAATTTTCACAAAGACATTTTTATTCTTAGTGATAGTATAAAAAATAAGAATTATCGAAAAAAAATAAAATCACACGTAGAGCGATTTGAGAAAATACAGATAGGCACTAATTCAATTAAAGAAGAAATAGTCCCCTTGGTTAAATCGTTAAACAGAGAATCATTTTATGAAAATGGCTTTGAAATAGAGCACGATTTTAGTTACTTAAATTCAAATAATTTATCTAAAATACTATTTTCCTCAGACCTTTATGATTTATCAATGGATAGATTAAAAAAAGATAAGTATTATGATAAAAAGAGTATTTCTTTAAATGTCTTAAACATTAATATTGGTTTGATTATAATAGAAAACATAGATATTTTCTCCGATGTTTACTACGACTCATTATTAGAACTCTTAAAGCCACTAATAAAAAAGAAGATTAAATTACTAATTCATTTTTCAAACCCTTTCTCTAAGTATATTTCTCGTTTTGAAACAGATTTAGAAGCAAATATTTTACTGTATGATTCATCATTTTATCTAAGAAATAAAGATGTATTATATAATGCTGCTTGGGATGGTAAGAAATCATTAATCTCCGACTATGAGTTAGATAATAAGCATAGTTACTCCTTAAATTATAAAATCATTGATGACCTTGATCCTGGAAATGTTGATTATTACTTTGAAGAATTCTTAAAATTAAAAGAGTATTCAAAAAGAATATTAAAAGACGAAACCTTATTACATTTGATAAATCAACGATTTGATGAGCTCTACAACACAGCCTTACATCCAAACGACTACACATTCAGCTTTTTTCTCAACGAATTTTATCCGAACAGTAGTATTGATGAATTCATAGAAATAGTAAGAAAAGATTATGAATTAGCTTCTGATGAAGAAAACATACTGGTAGAAAATTTATTAGGAACACTTTACTCATTTTATCGAGAACTGAAAGACACTAAACGATATTCTGATATAAAATCATTTAATACAGAATCTAAAAACTTTTTTTTACTATCTTACCTAAAAGAACAAGATCTTGAAGAAAATACGCAAAAACAATTCACCATACTTAGTCAAAATGCTTTTGAAAGAAAAAAGGTACGCCGAGATATTTATGACTTACAATTACAACACTTGTCTTCCGATAATATACGGATAACAACTATTCAGGATTTCACTGTCGCACACGAAGATGAAGTGATTTATCCTGGATGCCCCAAAACAATAAAAGAATTATTAATATTATTAA
>JAHJDQ010000068.1 GCA_018812355.1 Nanobdellota archaeon
CAACCCACAAAACCGAATTTGGATGGAGAAGTCTGCAAGACTTCGGAATCTCTTAATCGCTGTTAGTTGCGTCGGAGTGAAACGGAGACCGAGGGTTAGTGCAACGGTCGGCGAAGCCGAAACCCGAAGAGTTATTTTCAAGGGCGTTCTATCAAATGAGCGAATGCGATACATTAAGAACAAGAATAAAGGGGCAGTTTTCCATTATAATTTAATTAAACGATATACTTCATGTTTTAATTTATCATAAACACATACATGTGAAACTTCAAATTCATTTGGAACTTCATATTTATTAACTAATTTTAAAATATGTTCTTTATCTTCTAACTCATTCAGTCTAATAATAGTTATGTGTGGCGTATAATATTTAAAGTAAAATGGGAGTTGATATTTCTTTACCATTTCTTTTTGTTCCTCATTTAATTCACAATCAAAATCCACTATTTTTGGAGTGGAAACATATTTTTGAGAGATTCTAACAGCTTTTTCATGCAATCTTTGAAGCGTAGCATTTTTTTGAACAAGAAATACAATGTGCCCTCTTTGAAAAACTTCAATATTTACAATTTTAAGTTTCAAAGTCTTAGAATCTGAGATTTCTTTTGTATATTCTTCAATAAATCCATTTATATTATCAGAAAAGAAATCTTCTCTCAAAGTAACATGCGGAGGAACAGATGGAAGTTGAGTAATATTTTTCAAATTATTTCTAATGCTAGAAATAACATTTCCAAAAGTTTCATCTGGTAACAAAATAATACAATATCTACCTTCCATTTAATTTGATATTGGTTAATTCATTATAAATATTTCGTAAAGGAAAACTGTCCCCTTCTATTTTTTTACCCCTTGAAAATAATTGCAACTAACATCCGAATTAAGCGAAGTTGGATTTTTGAGGCAACCCACAAAAATTCAATTTGGGAAAAACACGAGCCGAGTGTTTTTCCGCTTAATTCGTGTTAAATACCCCGAACAAAGTGAGAGCGCAGCGTGGTCGACCGAAGGGAGAAGTTTTGTTCACAATATTATCTTTAGGTTTCCGTAGGAGACAACAATGACGCAGGTGAGACGGGGGTTGCCCCCTACGGGGTGTCGAACGAGGGCAAATCTTTTTCAGATTTGACCGACTGCCGTCATTATTGTTGTCGACGTTTACACGGAATTAATATGCATAATAATATGAACAAAATTGTATTTAACATTGCAACTATGCGAAGTTGTTTATATCCGAAGGATAATAAACAATTTGGGAAATGTCCCGAGCTGAGGGACTTTCCGCATAGTTGCTGTTAGCCGACCCGAACGAAGTGAGAGCGCAGCGGGGTCGTAGTGACCGAAGGGAACGGAGAAGTATTTTTCTCGCCGAAGATTCCATTGTCACTGTAGTTTTTTAGATTTAATTGTTTAATAGTTTTCGAGCATAGCGAGTGTTTAGTTTAGGGGGACTTAAGAATATCTAAGTTTAAATGTTCTACTCAATAAGATCAACCATATAGTCATACTTGTATTCTTGGATGATAGAAGCAGTTTCATACTCTTTAATTATTTTTGAAAATTTCATTCTGATTTGTGTCATTACCTCATCAAAATGTTTTAGATTCTTTGCCGCAATATTAATTGTAAAATCCCATTTTCCAGTTGTTTTAGCAACATAGACAACATTTGGGTAGGCTTTAAGATATCCTAAAAATGATTTTTCATTTTCTTCAGTTAAATTATAAAGTATGAAATTAACAAAAGTGTAGATTGGATGATCAAGTACTGTTGGATCAAGAACAGTATGAAAAAATCTGATTACTTTCTGTTTTTTCATCTTATTAATTCTATACAAAACACTATCTCTTTGAATTCCTGTTTTTCTGCTGATATCAGCTATTGAAAGTCTAGCATTCTTGTCCAAAGCTCCTAATATTTTCTTATCTTTCTGATCAAGTGTCACCATATATACTTAAATGATTAAAGTATTATATAAATCTTTCGTATTTTAAGTAAAATTCCTGTGAAAGTTTAATTAACTAAGTAGCACTATTAAATATTGATTAAAATGAATATAATAACATTATTTGCAGGTGCAGGATTGTTTGTCACAATCGGAGATCTTGTACTAGCACAATGGGCCAGAACTAGTAATTGGATTTTATTAGTTTTAGGATTATTACTTAATATAGTGGGGATTGCATTTTATGCAAATACTCTCAGATTAGAAAGTGTTGGCTTAGCGACAGCAATTTTTTTAGGAATAAATATTATTGCGGTTACTTTAGGTGGATATTTTTTTCTTAATCAGGGAATCACTTTTAGAGAATCAGCAGGGCTACTATTATTGGCACTTGCAATTATAATCATTGAAATATAGGGATAAAAATGACATCAATAAATCAAACAAATGAAGAAAGTCAAGGAATTTTGTTTAGAGGCTCTCCCCTGTACTGGGAAAGAGCAAGAAATGTTAGCTTGGGCTCTACCGAATTAGATTTTCTTTCTATAAATCTTAGACCAATCTGTAATTATAGATGTTCTAACTGTCTTTCTGGGATGGGCAATCCTCAAGATATAACTGGAACATTATCTGCTGAAGAAACACAATCATTAGTTTCTCAAGCAAGAGATTTAGGGGTTTTAGCAATAGAAATTTCTGGAGAAGGAGAGCCATTAGTAGATCGAAGACGACTTGAAGAAATAGTAAGTTACAATAATCAACAGGGAATCATCACAACACTTTTTTCTAATGGATCTTTGTTAAACAGAGAAACTATAGAATTTCTTGCTAGTAATAATGTTTCATTAGCAATTAGTATGGATTATTTCAATAGAGAAGATTATGAACAAGATACTTGTAGAAATGGTTCATTTGATAATCTTATTAGAAATATAAACTTAGCAAGGGAAATTTATTCTCAACATTCGGAAGAAGAGAATGGATATCAAATTAGAAGACTTGCAATTCACTCAATAGCTAATGCAAGAAATCTTGAACAGATTCCATTGATTGCTGAATTTTGCCGAGATGATATATTTTATAGTGTTGCCCCTATTGCAAATGTAGGTAATGCAATTGAACATCCAGAATTAACTGAAATAAATGAACAAAGAATAGTGCAGGTAATTGATACATATTCTGATGGTAATTTAATCTTATCAGACTCAGCAAGAGAAGAACATGGACAAGATCTTTGTGGAACTTTCATTTATGGAATCGGAATAAGGCATGATGGAGAAGTATTATTTGATGCCCATGCTTTTACAACGTCTGGAATAATTGGTAATGTTAGAGATATTGAATTGAGAGAATTAATCACAAGGCAAAGAGAACTTAGAGATTTATTCTATGAAAAATTTGATAGTGGTGGCTTTTGCCCATTAAGAGATCCGAATTACCAAAGATTTGTAGAAAGTATTAGGGGTGGTTCAAATGAATGAACAAATCGAAAAAATTGTCAGACAACATTTGCAAGAAAACTATTCAGATTCATTGACAAGGTTTAGTTATCTTAATGGTGGAGCAGAGCAGTTCATTAGATTGACTCAAAATCCAGATTATACTAGTTACGAAAGAGAATTAAATCTTATTAATCAAATTTTGCCAAATATCAAAAATCTAGTTGGAAGTAATTTACAAATCATTGACTTTGGAGTTGGAGATGGAAGAAAGTTGAATCAAATATTGTCAAGTCTTAGAGAAAGTATTGATGTATCATACTTAGGTTTAGATTTAAGTCCTACAATGATAGAAGTTGCTAGAATAAATAATAGGTTTGGTGACATTTATTCAATCTGCGATTTTAGTAATATGGGACAATTAACAAGTGTGTTTGAAAGATTACATGATAGTGAAAGACTAATTTTCATGCTTGGGAATACAATTACAAATGAAGTTGATGTGGAAAGTTATCTTCATTCTTTAAGAAGCATTACAGAAAGACAAACTTATTTAGCGATAGGTTTAGAGTTGTTTCAAGATAATGTTGATGAAATTGTTAGAGAATACAGAAACGAGGAGAATTATAATTTAACGTTCCGACCACTGGAAATGATAGGTATTGAAAGAAACCATGGACAAATAGATATAGATTTTAATCCCGAGCGGCAAAGAATCGAAGAATGGTTTATTTTTAATCAGGATGGACAAGTTAGAGATATTCAATATCAAGAAGGAGATCGAGTTTTACTATCAGTTACTTACAAACCAACAATGACACAAATCAGAGAAATGATTAATAATAATGGATGGAACGAAGAAATGAGTATAGTCGATAGAGGATATGCTTTACTGCTTCTATCATCAGATTAGAATTTTAGTTTTTTCTTAAGTCCCCCCCTGTTTTAATTAAATCTAAAAAATTTGGGAGAGCATAGCGAACCGTTTATACAATGTTATACTCAGTTGCGTAGCAATTGTTTTTTCTTTTTTATTCGTATAAACGAAAGTGACAATGGTTTAAATCTTCGGAAATTAACACAGTGAATGCACCTACAAGGCGAGAAAAATATTTTGGCTAACAGTTTCTAGGCGCAGTATCCTTTTGAGGGAGTGAC